>JAQVWT010000048.1 GCA_028709545.1 Bacilli bacterium | reverse complement strand
AGATATGATGAGAATATTAGATGATTACAGAGGGAATAAGAATAAAGATGCTAACGCTGTATCACAATTAAAGCAATCCAATTAGCTTCTTACCCTTTAATTACACGGATAACATAGTATTAGAGTTACTATAGAGTTTTAGGTATTAAATTTTAATTGAGTTTCAAGTATTTGACAAAGAAATAGAATGTTTATACAATGTGGATGAAATTAATTTTTATTAATTCCATTTTTTTATTTATCTTGGTCCCTTCGTCTAGTGGTTAGGACATCAGGTTTTCATCCTGGTAACAGGGGTTCGATTCCCCTAGGGACTACTATCGGAGAATTAGCACTTGCTAGTTCTCTTTTGTTTTGTAAAATTAGTGAAATTTTAGGTGTTTGATTTACTCTAAAATCAAAAGTTGGTTTTTTTGTAAAAATCAAACTCTGTAATTTCAATTTATCTTGATAATCGGCTTTTCTATAAATTGTGGCTAGATTAACTAATACTTTAAAAACTTTATCAACAGTTTTAAACAGATTCTTTGTATCAGTCGGTTGATCGCAGGCGATAGCTTGATTGTCGCTGATTGCCTGTTTTACTTTTTCCATTTCAGCTTTAAAATCCTCGTCATCTAGTAAATCTTTCTTTTTCATTTCAATTAATTTGGCTTTTTCGACTTGGAGCTTTATTAATTTTTCTTGAGCTACTTTAAGATTGCTATTTAGTAAACTTCTTTTCTCTCGAAAAACATCTAGTAGAACTTTTCTAAAATAATTCAACCAGGGTTCACTTGGAGTTATTCTTTTTAGATAATCATTAAATTCGCCCTCCAGTTTATCTTTAGAGATAGATTTTAGGCCATGACAGTCTTTGTTATAGCATTTATAGAATGGATAGAGCTTTCCGCTTTTGCTTTTAGACATACAAGCGGTTATTGGCCGACTACAGTGTGGACATAGAATAAAATGGCGGAGCGGAAAGGTTTCATTAATCCTAGCAGTAGAAATATTATCTCCTCTTTTTCCTGTTTTGATATATTTCTGGCATTTATAGAAAGTGTTCTCATTGATTAGTGGTTCGTGCGTGCCTGGATATTCTTGGCCTTTAACCGTCATTATTCCTAAGTAAAATTTTTCAGTTAGAATTTTAAAGATAGTTTGGCTAGTTAGCTCCTTATTCTTCCACGATTTGAATCCGGCTTTAATCATTAATTTTCGTATTTCTTCCATTTGATAGGCTCCGGTTGAGAATTTATCAAAAGCCATTTTAATAATCT
The DNA here is from genome assembly GCA_028709545.1 of Bacilli bacterium. GTDB lineage: Bacteria > Bacillota_I > Bacilli_A > RF39 > UBA660 > DUUS01. The sequence continues at coordinate 5,824 of JAQVWT010000048.1, read as the reverse complement.
CGGCTCTTAGCTTGTCTATCGTTATAATAGCTCTATTTTGCTCGTCACGGCTATTTAAATAGCCAAGAGGAGCTTTATAACACCAAATGCCCTGTTTGATTTTCTCAAGCATACAAGACGACACTCTTTCACTACGGACATCGTTATCAAATTGAGCGAATGAGGCCATTATAGTGCCAATTAATTTTCCACTCGGAGTTTTATCAACTGTCTCAGTGACAGAGATAAACTTTATCTTAAGTTCTTCAAAAGCCATCAAAATGGTAGCGTAGTCTTTTACGTTTCTTGATAATCTATCAATCTTATAGACGATAACTGAATCAAGATTTTTATAATTCTTCTGACAATAATTTAATAATTCCTGCAAGCCTTTGCGATTTACAGTTTTAGCGGATACACCATCATCGTGAAATAGTTTTATAATTTCTATATCATGATTTAGGGCATATTCTTGGCAAGCTTTTTTCTGTTGTTCAAGACTCACTCCATTTTGAGCTTGGTCTTCGGTAGATACTCGGTAATAGATAATTCCTTTGGGCATAGAATTAGAATTAATAATTAAAAAGAGAGCAGTGAAACTGTTGGACACAATTATACGAAGTATAACTGAAACAGCCACTGCTCTCTTTATATCAAAACGACAAAACTCGCCGTCATTATGATTGAGAATGGTTGTTATAATTCGTGTAAATTGTGTCCGTTAAGAATATTAGCATATTTTTGTATTTTATCAATATTTATTATTTTGTTTGTTTATTATGGATATTCTTTTCGTAATAATTATAGGCGAGATAAGCCAGTTGATACATATCACGTCTGGCGGTAATTAACTCTTCTTCAGAATACTCGGCGACGTGTGAGCCAAGTGATTTCTTAAGAGCGTCTAGGGTAAGCATTCTTTTCAAGAAAGCGTTTATGTTTTAATCAAAGGCATTAATTAAAGACGATTTTTTACTACTGATTTTTAAAGAGGCGATAGCGAACCTCTCCGACATAGTCGGAATGATACTGCTTATCGAGCAATAACTCAGAAGGCGATTTTAAGCTGTTAAAATACTCTCTAGCCTTAATCCCGATTAAGACTTCGGGTTTAATTAGTTGGCGAGAATAAAAGATTTTCTTCTTGCCAGCCAATCGACCATCAAACAATTCTTTGCCAATATACTTAGCAACATAAAGTCCAATTCGAGAAACGTGACGGACATTGTTAATCTTAACAAAGCCAAATTTCCAAATATCAGCTAACTTGGCGTTAGCAGTATAGGGTAAATTAGACAAAATATGATAATGAATATTTCCGCCGAACTCCTTTTTAATTTTGGAGTGGAAATAATAATCACCCTGAAATTCAGGAACGGCTAGATATCTCAAATCGGGATAATGCCGTTTTAATCTTTTAATGAAGTTAGAAAAGATTAAATTGCATTTTGTTATATCCGTAAACGAGCCGTCATTTGATTTCTTGTCATCAAAAGTGAGAGTAATGAAGACTTTTAATTCAGGATTAGAATTAACGAGGCGGACAATATTAGCTCTTGTTCGCCGAAATGAAAATTCATTTCTTATAGACCGCTGATATTCTTTATTATTTTTATCTTCCTCACTCTCTTCAACTTCTAGCTCTTTTGGCTTCGTTTTTCTTTGTCTCTTTTTTCTCTTGTGGTTGATTTTAATCGCTTTTTCATAGTTATATATTTCTATCAAATCGCCCGATCTGATAAGTTTTTGCCGATAAGCTAATGGCTTGATATCCATAGGCTAACGGCGTTAAGTGTGCCTATAGTCAAGTTAAGGGCTCGAGGCACACTTCATCTTAAATCTCAATAACCTTCCGTTTCTGTTTTCTTTTTTCGGCTCCCCCAGGGGGATGCCGCCAAAAAAAGAAAAAAACAGAGAGATGGCCGGTCAATTTATGTTTTACCCTCAAAGGGAAAGGGTTTTTGGTCTTATGAGAATAGACCACTTGGCCAAACAAAAAACACAAGCCATATATCCGGGTATATTGCTCGTGTTTTAAATTGAATTGGCAAAGATTTAGACTTTGCTCATTATTATATTGAAGACTGCGTTTTTAAATTTATGGATGGAATCTGACTAGCCTTAGCTAGGTTTGTCTCCCTACCTTATTATTTTTTATTGATAATAAGTCTATGAGAGTATTATAGCAAATAATTTGGGATTAAATCAAGGGGCGGATTTGTTTAAATTTTAATGGGTATTACTCAGATACTGATTCTTTATATAATTTATTATTTTTTAAAATTAATATTCCATTATCAGTATAAAATTCTACTTTTTTCTTCTGAGCATCAGATAAACTTAAATAATTACCAGATTTCAGGGCTAAGAATTTTATAATACTTAATATGTCTATCGCTACATTAGGACAGCCATGAATTTCTATACTCCAATTAGAAGGTATATAGTGTATAAAATTATTTCTCAAAAGATCCTTCAAAATCCTGATTGATTCTCTTTGTTTATGATTTAAAACGAGCTCTTTACTTATTGTCGTCATTTTTACATATTTAGGTCTCTGGCATCGCTTTATAGCCTCATCAAAGCTTATTAATCGATTATTACTTTCGTTAATAACCCTTTCATAATTAGTTCCCTTTAACATGCAAATCGCAAACCCATACAAAGCTCCGTGCAGTGCAATTGAAATCCATTTCCAATTTATTGTCTTTATTTTATTCTGTGAAATAAAAAAATATGCTTTTTCTAAAAAATCCAAAGCATTTACTTCTTCTGTTATTTCTAAATATTTATTTTTTACTGCACTTTTTCTAGAGTTGCTAATGCCCATACAATTGAATTTGCCACCCATATTAAAACGGGTATGTAAATTACAATATTACCAATTCGCCTAATTTTTTTATCTTCATTTTTTTTCTTTGCCTTAACCAAAAATCTTGAAGATATAACCAATGCTATTATCCCTAATATTGGCGGAGCTACAAAAAATAATATTATGGAGATGATTGTAGCGAGAAAAGATTTTCCAGTTTCAGGGTTTTGCTTTAGTGTGCTGATTTGCATATTTTTGATAATAAAAATATATTAACTTTGTTTGCGTATAAACGGGATAACCCAATCTTGACTTTTGATGCACTCAATAATTCTTAAAATATAATCGTCTTGACTTTCTGACTCGTTAAAATTATCTAGTAACTCAGCTTTTGCTATGCCTATTGCCGTATCTATCATTAGCACGCCGGGGGATCCGGAATATATTATATTTACAGTAAGCGGGTATTTTTCCATAAATAAAAATAAATCATCACTCTTATCATTTTTTGCCCATCCATAACGAGACAAGACATAATTCTTCATAGACTTGTCAGATAAAATAATCCAATTACCTTTCTGTTTACAGCAAACGTCAAAATCCTTTAAATAATAGAGCTTTATATCTTCACATAATTTTTTACAATAGCCTTCTATTTCCTGACCTTTTAACAGTGTTATAAAATTTTGCAAATATTTTATTTCTTCTGTATAAAATTTTATAAAGGTAGTTGCGAGAAATGGATTAGTAATCCCTAAAAAAATTTTCGAAATATTCTTTCCACAGTCCAAAACAGTAAATTCATTATTGGATTTATTAAGCATATTTGTGTTTATTTCTCTGTAAACATTGAATCTTTCAGCACAATTTTTATTAAACTCATTGATCTTTATATTAGAAACTTTATTCAAAAAATTATAGATTTCTTTGTGCGTTTCATCTAAAATAAGCCTTACATCATCTTTTTCTGCAATGACATTAATACATATAACACTTAAGCTATATTTAAAATAAGCAAGCTCAATATATATTTTTTTTTCATCAATAATATCACTCTCTACACCAAGATTCTTTATAAGTTTAATTAAAAAAGTTGCGTTTTCTGGTTTTGTTGCGTGCATTCCCAGCGCAGTGGCAATTTCAACATTTTTATTCATATGTAGTCTTTTATTATTAATTTTTAGGAGTTGCTAAACAAGACCAATAAAGTTCTCTATTTTTCTTCTTTAATTCTTTCGCTAAATTTTCAGGTATACACAAATCTAACTCTTGCTCATTAAATATTTTTAAACATTATTATTTTTTCTATCTTGTAACACTCCCCCAATCGTGGCGCCAATACCGAATGCGCCCACAAAAAACCACAACACAATGTCATGTAAAGATACAAACATTAATCTGCCATAAACTAATTGGTGAAAAATAGTAATTATAATTCCTGTAAATCCACCAATTAATATCCAAGAAAAGAGAAGTCTGTTTTTAAAGAATCCTAATATTATTGTTCTTTTAGACATCAGTCTTCTCCTGTCTTTAATAATAATCAAATACAGAAAAAAAGGATAACTGACTAGAAGAATGGCCCCAGTTAAAAATAATATTATATTATTCATATATACTCAAATTACTTACTATCAATTTTATTATTTGCGATTGAGGTATTTAATATAAATTTAATATCCAAAGGAGTTTTAGAGGCAGTGACGAATTTATCACTGCCTTTTTTATATTTAATAACTAACATATATTCACCCTCTGATGTAATCCCCATCCCATTCATCTGAATAATTGTCCGCAATCTTTTCTTCCCTTTTTCAATTACAGGAACATTAGAAAATTGATTTATTTTTTTACCTTGAGGATCAATTATCTCTAATAAATACTCAAACTTTCGATCTTTAGATGTGTCATTATCGCTCCATAAACTAATAATAGCAAAATTTATTGGAATATTTTTTTGAGGAACGCTAATATCTTCTGGTTTAGAAAAATTAACAATAACTTCTTCTATACAATCAAATAAACTAATTGAATTTGTTTTTTCGTCCACGACCGCCCTATTAAATATAACTGTCCAAATGTTTTTCATATTTTTATAAATTATATAATACACTATTTACCATGCTACTTTTATGTTCTACTACGGCATTATTGTTGAACCACTCAGTTGGAATATTAAAATAATTAGTAGCAGTATTATTTCCCCCTACTCCAAGTGGATTCATAATTTTAACGCCAAGTATTTTAGCAATTTTTTCTAAAGTTTTAAAACTAGGATAATTTCTACCACTTTCTAATCTCGCAACTCCTGATTGTTGAGTTTCTAATTTTTTTGCCAACTCTTTTTGAGTCATACCTTTTTTTATTCTGGCATTAATAATACTTTCAGCTATTTCAAAAGATAGATCTTGTTTTGAGACTTCTTTTTTATATTCATCACTTTTTAAAAGCTTTTCTTTTAATTGTTCTAATGCTGTTTTCATATTATTTAATTTATTTATTAAATATTAAATTTTTTCTTTCCCTAGCAAGGTTTAATTCTTTAATTGGAGTTTTATTAGTTTTTTTGAAAAAAATATGCAATAACCAACATATCCTATCTTTTAAGGTAAATAAAATCCTGACTTTATCTGGCGTTAGCTCATATAAATCTTTCTCTAATTTTTTAGCATACTCAGCTTTAAAAAGATTCATAAGACCATCTTGTTCTTGTTCTATTCTATCAAGGGCGCGGACTACTTTTTTTTGGTCTTTTGGTTCAAGCTTATTAATAATGAAATCTTCTACTGGAGAATCACCTCTTATTTTCTCAAAAAATTCAATCTTCATGATTTTATAATATAACACTTTTGTTATGTGTATATATTATACCATTTAAACAATGCGGTCAATACCTCAAAAAGGTTTTGTCAATTACCAATAGAAATGTCATACCTGTATTTTCAATAGAAATGTCATACTTGAGAAAATATATTAATTATTTAATCTTAATTCTTTGTTTAGATTCTTGCGTGTTAGCAAACTGAAAGCTTC
>JAQVWT010000010.1 GCA_028709545.1 Bacilli bacterium | reverse complement strand
TTTCCAAAACTTGCCCAAATTGTGATATCATATTCATAAGAAGAACCTCCGTTATTTTTTGTTTCAAATTCATTTTAACAGAGATCTTCTTTTTTTTATACCTTCCCCTAATATATTTTACACTATCTTTATTTGTTGCAATTCTCCTATAATTTTTGTATAATGAATTTTAGGAAGTAGGGAAAGCCATGATAAAAGTATTAAAATATAATTATATTAATCTTTCCTTAAATTTATAAATATGAAATAATTTTTCATATTTTTTATTGTTTAGAAGGGAAGATTTTATTGAAAGTAAGACATTTAATAGATCCGTGTGATCTAACTGTTAAAGAAGTGGAGGAGTTAATTAAGCTGGCAAATCTACTTGAGAAAAGTCCAGATAAGTATAATTCTTGTTGTCAGAATAAAATATTAGCAACCTTGTTTTTTGAACCTAGCACTAGAACAAGATTATCATTTGAATCAGCTATGCATCGTTTAGGTGGTAGTGCTATTGGTTTTGCTGATGGAAATAGTAGTAGTGGTGCTAAGGGTGAAAGTATTTCTGATACTATTAGAACAGTAAGTTGTTATGCAGATATTATCGCAATGCGTCATCCCAAAGAGGGTTCAGCTTATGTTGCAGCCGATGTATCTGAGGTTCCATTTATTAATGCCGGTGATGGAGGACATTATCATCCTACGCAAACATTGACTGATTTACTGACAATATATAATTTGAAAAATAAACTTGATAATTTAGTAATTGGTTTTTGTGGAGATTTAAAATTTGGTCGAACTGTTCATTCACTTGTTAAAGCTATGGCAAGATATAAAAATATATCATTTATCTTTATATCTCCCCCAGAGTTAATAATTCCCGATTATCTTAAAAAAGAGGTACTTGAAAAAAGTAATATTAAGTATTATGAAAGTACTAGTTTAGAAAGTGAGATACCTAAGCTTGATATCTTATATATGACTAGAGTTCAGAAAGAGAGATTCTTTAATGAAAGTGATTATATTAGATTAAAAGATACATATATTTTAGACTCAGAGAAGCTTACTTTAGCTAAAGGTGATTTAAGTATTATGCATCCACTACCAAGGGTTAATGAAATATCACCTGAGGTAGATAGTGATCCAAGAGCCGCTTATTTTATGCAAGCAAGATACGGTGTATATATCAGAATGGCTTTAATAATAAAATTATTGGGTATAAAGGAGGACTTATGTTAAGAGTAACAAGTATAGCTAAGGGGATAGTAATTGATCATATCCCAGCAGGAGAAGGTATTAAGATCTTTAATTTTTTAGAGCTTGATAAAGTAAGTTATAGAGTAGCACTTTTAATGAATGTCCCAAGTAAAAAAATGAAGTGTAAAGATATTATTAAAATTGAAAATGAAATTAATATAAATTTAGATATTTTAAGTGTTTTAAATAAAGATATTACAATTAATGTAATTAAAGATGAGAAAATAATTAAAAAATATAATCCAAAAATACCTCAAGAGATTGAAAGTGTTATTAAATGTAAAAATCCTAGATGTGTTACTTCCGTAGAAACAAAACTTAAAAATAAATATATTTTGATAAGTGAGGAGAGCAAAGAATACCGTTGTCAGTATTGTGAAGAAGTTATAAAATTAACTAGTTTGTAGAAGCCTATTTAAAAATAGGCTTTTATTTGCTATAATTTATATCAAGGACGTGTTGTTAAATGAATTTAAAAGATTTATATATTAATTTTTTTATAGAAAAAGGGCATAAAGAGATTCCATCAGCCCCAGTAGTGCCTGAAAATGATCCATCAGTTTTATTTAATACGGCGGGAATGCAGCCTTTAATCCCTTATTTAATGGGTAAGGTTCATCCTTATGGTAAAAGACTGGTAAATGCTCAAAAATGTATTAGAACTAATGATTTAGATGTAATAGGTGATGCTACTCATCATACTTTTTTTGAAATGTTAGGAAACTGGAGTTTAGGAGATTATTTTAAAGAAGAATCTATTTCTTATAGTTATGAATTTTTAACTAAAGTTCTTAAGATTCCTCATAAAAAACTTGCCGTAACTGTGTTTATTGGTAATGCTGAAATTCCAAGGGATGAGGTAAGTGCAAACCTTTGGAGAAAACAAGGAATACCCGATGAAAAAATTGCTTATTTAGGAATAGAAGATAATTTTTGGATAGCAGGTGATTCTGGTCCTTGCGGAGCAGATACTGAAATTTTTTACTGGAGAAGTAACGAAGAGGTTCCTCATCTATTTGATCCAGAAGATAATAGATGGGTTGAAATTTGGAATAATGTTTTCATGGAATTTCATAAATCACCAGACGGGAAAATAAAAGAATTAGAAAAGAAAAATGTTGATACCGGAATGGGTTATGAAAGAGTAGTTGCTGTCTTAGAAGGAAAAGATGATAACTATTTATCATCTCTCTGGATTAATTCAATTAAAAAACTTGAAGAAATAACTGGTCTTTCTTATGAGGGACATGAAAAAGAAATGCGTATTATTGCTGATCATATTAGAACAGCTGTCTTTATATTAAGTGATTATGCAGGAATTAAGCCAGCTAATACTGATCAAGGTTATATTCTAAGAAGATTAATTAGAAGAGCAATTAGACATTCTAGAACTTTAAATATTGATCAAAACAGTAACTGGGAAGAAGAACTTGCTAAAATTATTATTGATCAGTATTCTAATTATTATAAAGAATTAGAAGTAAATAAAGAAACTATCTTAACTGAACTTGCCAAAGAAAAAACAAGATTTAGTAAAACTTTAGAAAAAGGTTTAAAGGAATTTGCTAAAGTAATAAGTAATCTAGAAGCAACTACTAAAAAAGAGATCGGTGGAAAAGCAGCTTTTAAACTTTATGATACTTATGGCTTTCCAATTGAGCTTACAGAAGAGCTTGCTAAAGAAAAAGGCTTTACAGTTGATCTAGAAGGTTTTAAACAAAAGTATCTTGAACATCAAGAAAAATCAAGAGAAGGCGCTAGTGGGAAGTTTAAAGGAGGTCTTGCAGGTGATACTGAAACAGAAACAAGACTTCACACTGCAACTCATCTTCTTAACGCAGCTCTAAAAGAAGTTGTCGATAAAGACATCCACCAAAAAGGCTCAAATATAAATTCTGAGCGCTTACGTTTTGACTTTAATTCAGACCGAAAAATAACTAGTGAAGAATTAATTAAAATTGAAGAATTAGTTAATAGTTGGATTAATGAAAGTCATGATGTTGAGATAATAGAAATGAATAAAGAAGAAGCTCTTAAAACTGGAGCTGAATGTATGTTTATTGATAAATATCCAGATGTTGTTCAAGTATATAAAATAGGTAATATTTCTAGTGAATTATGTGGAGGTCCTCATGTTAAAAACACTAAAGAAATAGGTATATTTAAAATAATTAAAGAAGAAGCATCTTCTGCTGGTATTAGAAGAATTAAAGCAACTATTTCGTAGTTGCTTTTTTAAAAAGAAAAAGAGGCTTTTCTTCTTTCAAATTAAACCTCATCTTGATTAGTTATGGTTTTTCTATCATCAATATATTTATAATTTAAAGCATTGTCTTTAGAAATTATTGTTTCTCCTAACTTTTCTTCCAAATCAGTTCGAGCAATTCCTGCTACCTCTCCACCTTTTTTAGCAACTTTTTTATTTGCTGAAAGGCCATGGGGTTTATGTTTTTTAGCAAGTTCTCTAGTAGCGATTTCTCCAAGATTAGTAAGAGCAACTTCTACATCGCTCCTATTATCTCTTAAACTTTCCTTACGAATGTTTTTATGTTTCTTATATTCGCTTGCTGTCATTCCCGACCAAGTCTTATAAATTTCATTTGTTAAAATAGCATACTCATAATTTTTATTAATCCCTAACTCTTTCCATACTTCAGTTAATTTTTTTCGATTAACTACAGCATCTAATCTTGCTTTAATCCATTCATTAGAATATCCACGATTACGATAATAATCAACGGCCCTAGAAATAGCAATTTCCGGATCAAAGATTTCATCTACTCGTTCTTTCCCAAGTTTAGCAAGCCACATTTTAAAAGGCTCAGCTTTCGGACTGGGCACAGACTCTATTAGTCTAAATATTCCTTCTGTATCTAAGACGTCTTGGGTATAATATTTGCCGTCTCTTGACTTTAATTTCAGTTGACTACATTTTGTAGTCAACTGACTACCTTCTTCTTTTAATCGATTTTTTAAGACGCTCCAATAAATTCTTGGTCTTGGGCTATCGGTTAAAGCCTCAATAACATCAACTACTGAAAAATAGTACTCTTCTGCATCAGCATTCCATAAACTTCTAATTTCTCTTTTTTCAAATAAATTTATAATTGTCTCTAATTTTTCTTCTTTCATTTTAATTCTCTCCTTAATAATACTTTAAATCATTTACAAACATTAGTCAACAATAAAACGAACAAATGTTTAATTTTGAAATCTGTCATCTAATTAACCTTTACCAACAACTTATTTAGCTAATCTTGGGCAAATATAGTTTTAAAAAAAGGAAATGAATAGTTTTCGTGTAATAAATATTAATAGGAGGATAGAAATGAAAAAATATATTTCGCTGATGAATGCCTATACTTTTTATTATATTTGGAATAGTGAGTATCAATTTCATATTAAAAATTTAATTAATGAGATATTAGAGGAAAGCAGTAGTTATAATTTATTAGAAACTATTAATGATAGTACTAAAAATCTAAGAAGTTATATATTTTTAGAAAGCAGTAATAAAATAATATATATTGATTTTAATAAAGAAGATCATAATTTAGTACTTGATAATGCTCTAGTGATATTTAATTATTTAAAAACTATATCTGATAAAGAAATAATATTAATATTATTTAATGCCTTTACTGGAACCAGTAAAATAAATAATAATATTTATCAAATATATAAAGATAATAATAATGAATTTTTAAAGTTATTATTTAGTAGTAATTTTAAAGAACAAAGTAAAACTAATTTAAGAGATTTATTTAATTATATTTATAATTTAGACGATAAATTTTATTTAGCTTATTTAAAAGAAGAAAAATTAAAAGATAATATTTATAAATCATAAGATTTATGGTAAGATTAGCACTAGGTGATGAAAAACATGATGGAAAAAATTCGTAATTTTTGTATCATAGCCCATATTGATCATGGGAAAAGTACGCTTGCAGACCGGATTTTAGAACTTACTGGTGGCGTTGATGCCCATAATATGAAACCTCAAATCTTAGATAGTATGGATATTGAAAGAGAAAGAGGCATAACAATTAAGCTAAATGCTGTAAGACTAGAATATAAAGATTATATTCTTCATTTAATAGATACTCCGGGACATGTGGATTTTTCTTATGAAGTATCAAGGAGTCTTGCTGCTTGTGAAGGAGCTCTTCTTGTAGTTGATGCAGCTCAAGGAATAGAAGCTCAAACACTTGCAAATTTATTTCTGGCGTTAAATAGTAATTTAACAATTATTCCGGTTATTAATAAAATAGATTTGCCAAATGCTGATGTACCAAGAGTTAAAAAAGAATTAATTGATATGTTTGGATTTTTAGATGAAGAAATTCTTTTATGTAGTGGTAAAACGGGTGTTGGAGTTTTAGAAATAATTGAAGAGGTTATTAAAAGAGTCCCAGCTCCTAAAAAACCTGATACTAATGAAACAAAGGCCTTAATATTTGATTCATATTTTGATTCATACCGGGGTGTTGTTGCTTCAATAGCCGTTAAATCTGGGGAAATAACCGAGGCAGATACGATTAAAATGATGGCAACTGATGCTGAATTTGAAGTTGTTGAGCTTGGTATTAATAACCCGAGTGAGACTAAAGTAAAAAGTTTAAAAGCTGGATCAGTTGGCTGGGTAAGTGCTAGCATTAAAACAATTGATACCGTTAGAGTAGGAGATACACTTACTACTAAAAGAAATCCAGCGAGCATGCCTCTTCCTGGTTATCAATTAATGAAACCGATGGTTTATTCCGGACTTTATCCAATCGAACCAAATAAATACCCAGCTTTAAAAGAAGCTTTAGAAAAATTAAAACTAAATGATGCCTCATTTAGTTTTGAACCAGAGACAAGTGAGGCTCTTGGTTTTGGCTTTAGATGTGGATTTTTAGGTCTTCTTCATTTAGAAATAATTGAAGAAAGAATAAGAAGAGAATTTAAAATCGAAATAATTGCCACAAGCCCTTCAGTTATTTATAAAGTATCTTTAGTAGGTGGTAATGAAATTTTTGTTGATAATCCTTGTGAGATGCCCCCTAGTGTTAAAATCAAATCGATAAGTGAGCCATATGTTAATGCTAATATATTTGTACCTAGTACATATATTGGTCCAGTTATGGAGTTATGTCAAGAAAAAAGAGGTATTTATTTAACGACTGAATATATTGATGAATCAAGGGTTAATATTCATTATCAGCTACCTTTAGGAGAGATTGTTTATGATTTTTTTGATCGATTAAAAAGTTATACTAAAGGATATGCTTCTTTTGATTATGAAATAGCTGATTATAAAGAAAGTAATTTAGTTAAGATGGATATTTTAATTAATAATGAAGTAGTAGATGCTCTTAGTGTGATTGTTCATAAAGATTCTGCATATGGAAGAGGAAGAACAATTACTAAAAATTTAAGAGAGATTATTCCAAGACAACTTTTTGAAGTTCCAATTCAAGCTAGTATTGGTTCAAAAGTTATTGCCAGAGAAAATATTAGTGCAATGCGTAAAAATGTTCTTGCTAAATGTTATGGTGGCGATATTTCTCGAAAAAAGAAACTACTTGAAAAACAAAAAGAAGGTAAGAAAAGAATGAAAATGGTTGGAAACGTAGAAATACCTCCAGAAGCATTCTTAACAATCTTAAAATCTGAAAGATAGAATTATTTATTGTCGCTAAGCTAGTAGCCAATACTGATATTATAGAGACATATTAATTGCGACACCAGTGGTGTCCGCAATTTAAAAAAGTAGTATTTTATACTAAAACGGTTAATTTTACTAAAATAATTAATATAATTTAAAAGAAAATCCAATGTTTATAAAAAGGTAAATGAGGAATTAATATATCAAATTTAGAGATCAGCAAGTTTTTATATGAAGTTATAGAACAAAATCCATATGGTGACAAAGGTATTGGAAAAGCAGCTGATTTTATGAGTGTTAATTATCCTAAAATTAGTGCTTATAGTAAGTTGTTTAATTACCAAATTTAAGCAAATAAATTGATTGTATTTAATTTAAATGGTACAATATCTACATTTACAAGAAGTGGCTTCAGTACTAAAATACTATTAGATGAAAGTAAAGGAAAGGAGTATCGAGATTGGCAACTCGATAAACTTATATGGATATTGAAAAAAAGATTAACTCCTTATTTAATATTAGTCCAGAAGTAAAATTATGCAAGTCTAATATTAAAAAATATGAAATGGATAAATATCAAGATATGATTTTAAATCATATAGAAATATTTAATGGTATTTGTCTTGTGGTAGAAAACAATAATAAATTGCCTAGTTTTGTTAAGAAGGGGGTAATTTCTACTTTTCCAAGATTAATTCAAGCTAAAAAGTTTATTAATTTTAATAATTATTTATATAAATTAAGTTTATTAGAATATGAAGAAATTGGCGAGATTAATGGAATTAAATCTTTAAATTCATATATATTCTATGATTATGAATTTAATGAAATATCAAAAACATTAATCCCCAAAATATGTTATCCCAGTAAATCATGTATTGAAAAACATCCAGAGAATTTATTTTTCTTTGATAATATTAATGAAAGCATTTATCATGAAACTGAACATTTTAATGGTAGTAAAAACAATCTTAGTGTTGATGCGTTAATAGTTTTCTCGAATGGAAGATTTTCTGATATTAGTCATCAAGATCAAACCTGTGCCTTATCTCTTAATGGGCGAATTTTTGAAGAGGGGTTGGTCAGTATTTTTACTCGGGAAAATGGTTATCCTGAATCTGATTCTTATTTAGAAGCTCAAAGAATAACGAATTTATATACCTATATATTTGGAGCTGGTATAATGCTAGAGAGTCATCATTCTGAGGATAAAACTGCAGTTTTGATGAATGCAGTATTAGATTTAGGCTTTACACCAGAGGAAGTAATAGATATCTTTACAAGATTAAAAACATTTTATAATTTAACTTATGATGAAAATAATTCAAAAATAATTAATGTTAATTTAGATTTTCTAAGTTATCAAATAGCTGATGATATTATTAATATTTATGAAAAAAAACAGAATAAATCATTTATAACAGATTGTTTATTTAATATTTTACTAGATGATTTCATAAAAGTAGAAGATTTAAATATTGAAAATGAACTTAGAAATACTAGTTATGTTTTATACAGTTTAGAATTACTAAGGGCAATTAATGAAAAAGAATCTTTTTCTAATAAATTTTTTCCTATGGAAATTAAAGTTGCTATTGAATTAGGTTTTAAAATAAAATTCAAAACCGTTAATTTGAATGCTTTTAATTCTTTAGATAACCTAATTAGAATTTCTGTCTTGCTTGATAATGATTATAATAATAAAATAACTTATCAAAAAATTATAATTAATTTTGAATTTAAAAATAACAAGCTAGTTTTTAAAGATTATATTTTTGAAAACAATCAAAAAGTTAATAATGATCTGGAATATGTTTTAAAACCTCATAATACTGGCTATTGATAGAAATACTTTCATTATTGAAATTTATTTTGTATAATGGGGAAGAGGTAATGTTTTATGGAAAGTATTTATATTCATATTCCTTTTTGCCGAAGTATTTGTTCGTATTGTGATTTTTGTAAGATGCTATATACTTCTAAAGATTCAACAAGATACTTAGAAGCTTTAAAATGTGAAGTTGAAGAATATTATTTAGGGGAAACTATTAAAACTATTTATATTGGTGGCGGGACTCCTTCGCTTTTAAATCCTGAAGAGCTGGGAAGGCTATTTAAAATAGTTAGGCTAATTAAAAAAACTGTAGACTGCGAAATTACATTTGAATGTAATCCTGATGATATTACTGAGGTATTAATAGATATTTTAAAAGCAAATGGCGTTAACCGAATTAGTATTGGGGTAGAGTCATTTAATACTGAAAAACTTACATTTATGGAGCGCAAAAGTGATTTTGAAGATATAAAAGATAAGATTAAACTCATAAATAACAAAGGTATATATAATATAAATTTAGATTTAATGTATGGAATTCCTGATGAGGGACTTGATGTATTAAAAAAAGATTTAAAACTGATTTTAAAATTAAATCCCGAACATATTAGTACCTACTCGTTAATTGTTGAGGATAGTACTAAAGTTAAAATTAGAGGCGATAAGAATATTGATGAGGACCTTGAGGCAGATATGTATAATTATATTGTTAAAAAGCTTAAAAATAAAGGTTATATTCATTATGAAGTTAGTAATTTTGCTAAAGATGGCTATTTTTCAAAACATAATTTAACTTATTGGAATAATAAAGAATATTATGGTTTTGGTTTAGGTGCATCTGGTTATATTAATGGTTTTAGATATGAGAACACTAAAAATATTGATACTTACTGTGAAGGTATCTACCGAAAAGAAGAAGCACTTTTATCAAAACAAGAAATAATGGAATATGAACTAATGCTTGGTTTAAGAAAAACTGAAGGAATTAATTTACAAGATTTTTTTGATAAATATGAAATTAATATGCAAGATGCTTTTCCAATAAAACCCCTTTTGAAAAACAAAGATTTAATTTACAAGCAGGGACAAATTTTTATAAATCCCGAAAAAAGATATATAATGAATGAAATTTTATTAAAATTAATATAATTAAATGTCTACTGTTTGTAAAAAACATGCCAACTTGCAAAAATATAACGATATGGTAAAATTATTAATATAAAGTAAAGAGGTTGTGAAAATGAAAAAAATAACAAAAATATATTTGATTAGCTTAATTGCCTGCTTCTTAGGTGTGATGAATGTTAGGGCTGGTTCACTTTCATTTGATGGTGATAAAACTATTAAAGGTGGATCTACTGGTGTTAACGATATTGTAATTAATGTTGGCAATAAAGAAATAAAAGCAGTTGAGTTTACGGTGTCAACAACCAATCCTAGTTTAGTTACTATGACCCTAGAGAAAAGTGCTTCTTTAGGGGGAACAGCGAGCTTAAGCAAAACAATTTTAAGCCCAGCAGGAGAAGGATTTCTGACTAATGGGGTTATTGCTACGCTATCTATTAAAGATAATAATATATTAACATCAGGTACCATAACAGCGATAAAAATAGAAAACATTGTCTTTACTTATAGTGATGATACTACTAAAGAAGGAACATCATATTCAAAAAATATTACTTTATCTCCGAGTGAGACAACAACTACTAGAGTAAAAAGTAGTAGTGCTAAGTTAACTAGTCTTACCCTTTCAGCCGGAAACTTATCACCTAGCTTTAATGGCTCAGTAACAAGTTATAAAGTTTTAAATTTAAAAGACACAATTAAAAACGTTACAATTACTCCTAAATGTGATATGTGTAATATTAAAATCATATGTGAGCTTGGATGTACTAATTATACTAATCAAAATAGACCAGAGCTTATTATTGGTAAAAACACTTTAAAGATAGAAACTATCAGTGAAGATGGAAACAATGTAAGTGAATATGATTTAATTATTTATCGCGGTGAAACAACTGATAACTCAGCATTTTTAGAAAAACTAGAAGTAGAAGACTTTAAAATAAGTGAAAAGTTTGATAAAGAGAGTTTAGATTATACTTTAACTGTTCCAAATGATACTACATTGTTAAATATTGTTGCTACTGCCGAAGATGAGGCAGCAACGGTTGATATAAAAGGAGCAGATAATCTTCAAGTTGGCGAAAATGTTATCACAATTACAATTACTTCTTCAGAAACAAAAGATAAAAAAATATATAATATCACCGTTACAAGACTTGATATTGATGAGGTAATGGTAACAACTACAAAACCAGCAGACGAGTCTGATTCTGAAAAAGATGATAAAACCTTATTAATAATTATTATTGCGGTTGTTAGCTTAGCTATTATTGGCCTTGCTGTATACTTTATTTTTAGAAAGAAAAAACCTAAAAAAGGTAAGAAAGAAAAAATAACAAAAGATGAAAAAATAGAGATGCCAGAGGCTAAAACTGAGGTAGATGTTAAAGAAGAAGATTTAATTACTGATTTAAATATCACTGATGAAAAAACTAAACCTACTGTTGATGAGGCACTTGCTGATCTAATGACAACTAAAGAAATCATTTTTAAAGAAGAATAATTTAGGACCACTTAATATAATATATTAGGTGATTTTTTTATGAAGTTTATCGCCCATCGCGGGTTATATAATGATGATATAGGAGAAAATACATTATCAGCAATTGATAATGCTTTTGCTAATGGTTTTTATGGAGTTGAAGTTGATTTAAGAAAAACCAAAGATAATCAAGTAGTTTTAATTCATGATTCATTTATATCAAGAGTTAGTGATGGTTTTGGTCTTGTTAAAAATTTTACTTATAATAAACTTCTTAAATATAATTTTGGTAAAAAAAACATTGAAAGAGTTCCTCTTTTAAAAAATGTAATAAGTAAATATAAAGACCGGTTTTTCTTACTAGAATTAAAAGAGAAAATTAATATTGAAGAACTTAATTTAGATAATAATAATATTTACTATATAAGTAGTTTTAATTACAGTTATATAAACAATCTTCCTAAAAGTAATAAATATAAAAAAGGTATCATTAATTATGTTTTTAATACTAATATTAATTTAAAAAATATCGACTTTATAATGATCCTTGATTCATTTATAACAGATAAAGTTTTTGAATATTATGAAAACAATAACATTGAAGTTATTGTTTATGGAGTAGGTAATAAAATAAATTTAAATTTAAGTAAAGAGAATCGTCTTAAAGTTAAATATGTTATTTAAGCTTATTATATGCTTTTAAAATCATATCTTTTGCCATAATATCAAGATTATCTAAATCTTTAATCGAAACCAGTCTAATTTCATAATAATTATTATCACAACATCTTTCTAATTCTTCTCCACCTAAAGAAGGGGTCCCAGAAACAATTTGACAATGAAAAAAATGGGCGATATTTTCATTGTTTTCCGTTTTTCCTAAATATTCTATGACTTTTACTTGAACAGAAAACTCCTCTTTAATTTCTCTTAATACACAAGTTTTTATATCTTCATTTTCTAAAATGCCTCCACCTGGCAGAACATAATATTCTTTAAAATTTCCATCCTTTTGAAGCTTTCTTCTAAACATTGTATAGACACGGTCTTTATTAAAAATAATGGCTCTTGCACTAATTCTTTTATTCATAGGTTCCCCCTCATCTAAAATAATTATAGCAAAATTTTAAGTGTTTGTCTTAAATTTATAAGTAAATTAATTATTAAAATGTTCTTTTTAAATTTAAGTGTCATTTTTATTTCTACACTTGTATATTTATTTGTTAATATTTTAATTAAAAATTTATTCAAAATTGCTATAAATTTACTTCATGTAGATGTATTATTAAAAATATATCTAATTTTATTATTAATTTCATTATCCTTTTGTTTATTTCCAAAATTAAATCTTGAGTATGTGAAAATGAAAAAATGATATATTGGGTTATGAATCTAAGCATTGCTGGTGCAAACAACATTGCTTTTTATGATGCTTTGGATTAATTGATGATCCTTTCTATGTGGATGTTCATACTGTGAATGAAGAAAGCTACATTAAAGAGTTGCAAGATGTTGCAAATAATACTAAAAAAATAGTTTATGCAATATACGATGATGAGGCACTTTTATATAACAGGGAAACTAAAAAGCTTGAACATTTTGGGCATATAGGTGTTATTAATCCTGTTTCTGAGTAAAATCCAGTCTTATCATACTAACAAATTAAGATTGTAAATGATAACTAGCTGTGATAGAATAATAATATCTAGAGGTGATAAGTTATGCTAGAAAAAACTTCATTATTTAATATTGATGAAATAGAGGATACTTTAATTAAAAAAACTTTGGAAGATGTTTATGTAGCTCTTGAAGAAAAAGGCTATAACCCAGTTAACCAACTAGTTGGTTATTTAACAAGTGGGGATCCTGGCTATATATCTTCATATAAGGATGCAAGAAACAAAATATCCAAGTATGATCGAAGTAAAATTTTAATTACAATCTTAAAGGAATATTTATTTAAATGAGATACCTAGGGATGGATTTAGGAAGCAAAACTCTTGGTCTTGCCCTAAGTGATAAAGAGGGAATTATTTCATCTCCTTATAAGTTAATTAAATATGAAACATATGATGATTTAATTAAAGAAGTGCTAGAAGTAATTTCTGAAAAAGAAGTAGGGACACTTGTTTTAGGTCTTCCTAAAAATATGAATAATACTTTAGGACCGGCTGCAGAAAGATCACTTGATTTTAAAAAAAGATTAGAATCTGCATGCTCACTTGAAGTTCATTTAGTTGATGAAAGATTAAGTACTATGGAAGCAGAAAATATTTTAATTAAGGCAGATGTCTCTAGAAGAAAAAGAAAAAAAATAATTGATGAAGTATCAGCAAGTATTATACTAGATACTTATTTAAGGAAAGTTGGTTAAAAATGGATAAGAGTACAGGGAAATTTACTATAACAATGGATGGGAAACAAGTAGAATATGATGTTTTATTTACTTTTGATGATGAAAATACAAAGAAAAATTATATTATATTTACAGATAATAGTTTAGATGAGAATAATAATATAAAGGTTTATGCTAATACATATAACCCAGATACGATGGATTTAGGTGCGATTGAAACCGAAAAAGAGTGGCAATTAATTGAAAATCTACTAGCTGATTTGCAAGAAAAAGTCGGTGAAGATGATGATAAAAAAACCGGAGAATAAAATTGATAGTGTTGTTTCTAAAATAACTTTAATAGGAACGATTGTTTTAGTAATAGGGATGATAGTATTTGTTTTTATATCCCTATACTTTTTAGCACCAGTTAATTCGAAAAGTGATGATATGGTTGATTTTTTAGTCGAAGAAGGTTGGTCTAAACATAAAATAGCAGACCAGCTTGATCAAAACAATTTAATTAAAAGTTCTTTTTTCTTTAAAATAT
Organism: Bacilli bacterium; assembly: GCA_028709545.1. Taxonomy (GTDB): domain Bacteria; phylum Bacillota_I; class Bacilli_A; order RF39; family UBA660; genus DUUS01. Next base: position 15,463 of record JAQVWT010000010.1, on the reverse strand, counting down.
ATATGAAAATTAACGAGAAAGAAATGTATGCTGGTACTTATAAATTATCAAAAAGTATGAGTGTTGATGAAATTATTAAAATCTTAAATAGTGCGGCATCACTTGAAAATGAAACTATTACCGTAACTTTTATTGAGGGAAGAAGACTTACTAGTTATGTAGATAAGATTAGTGAAACATTTGCTATACCTAAAGAAGATATTTTAAATAAAATAAGTGATGAGGCGTATTTAAATAGTTTAATTAATCAGTACTGGTTTCTAAATGAAGATATCCTTAATAAAGATCTTTATTATGCACTTGAGGGTTATTTATTTCCCGATACATATATTATCAAGAAAAGTGCAACTATTGAAGAAATTATTAGTAAAATGCTTAGTACGATGGAAAATAAATTAAGTCTTTTTAAAGACGATATAAATGTCTCTGATTATAGTATGCATGAGCTAATAACTCTAGCATCAATTATTGAGTTAGAAGGTGCAAGCAGTGATGATCGCGCAGGAGTTGCCGGTGTCTTTTATAATCGTTTAAAAGATAGCTGGACACTAGGATCTGATGTTACTACTTATTATGCAGCAAAAAAAGATTTTAGTGTTGATCTAACTTGGAGTGAGATAAATGATTGTAATCCATATAATACAAGAGGAACTTGTTTTACAGGACTTCCCATTGGACCAATAGCAAGTCCTAGTCTGGCATCACTTACCGCAGTGTTTGAGCCAGCAGAACATGACTATTACTATTTTGTTGCCGATAAGAATAAAAAGACATATTTTAATATAACAGAAGCAGATCATGTTGCTGAGAGAAACAGATTAATAAAAGAAAAACTATGGCATGAATACTAGGAGGTATTTATAATGAAAGAAATCATTATGGAAATGGAGAGGTATGCAGATACCAATAATATCCCCATAATTGAAGTTGATTCAATTAAATTTATAATGAAATATATTAAACTTAATAATGTTAAAAAAGTTTTAGAAATAGGCACTGCTATTGGCTACTCAGCTATTTTAATGGCAAATGCAACTACAAATGTAGAAATAACAACAATTGAAAGAGATGAAAAAAGATACAGAGAAGCTGTTAAAAATATTAATAAATGTAATCTTGATAAAAGAATTGAAGTTGTTTATAATGATGCTCTAGAAGTTAATTTGGCTGGTCATAAATATGATTTAATATTTATTGATGCTGCTAAAGGATCATATATTAAATTTTTTGAAAAGTTTTGTCATTATTTAAACCCAGGAGGTGTAATAATTACTGATAATCTTAAATTTCATGGACTCGTTAATAATAAAGCATCAATTAAAACTAAAAGTTTAAGAGGGATAGTTGATCGCATTGAAAGATATATTGAATTTTTAAATAATAATAAAGATTATATAACTAAGTTTTATGATATAGGAGATGGCTTATCAGTAAGCATTAAGAAAAATGATGGAAAATAATAAAGTTTTAATAAATATTAATAATTTAGATGAAATAGATAAATTTAAGGAAATTGGGATAACTAATTTTCTTTTTGCACTTAAAGATTTTAGTATTGGTTATGAAGAATTTGATGTAGATATTTTAAAGAAACTTGATATAAATATTTATCTTAATATAAATATTATTATGGACAGTAAAAAAATAAATGATTTTAAAAAGCTAATTAAAAATTTATCATTTGTTAAAGGTGTTTTCTTTGAAGATATAGGAGTCTATAATCTACTTAAAGAAACTAAAATACCTCTTTTTTGGAATCAGAGTCACTTTGTAATAAATAGTGTTAGTATAAATTCATGGTTAACTAGAGTAGAATCAGCTGTTTTATCAAGTGAGCTAACATTTGAGGAAATAGATTATATTTTAAGTAAAACAACTAAACCTATAGTACTACCTATTTTTGGTTATAATATGGCCATGTATTCAAGAAGAAGTCTTCTAACTAACTATAATGATTTTCATCAGTTAAAACCTCTTAATAAGGCTTATATAGGTGCAAGTGACAGTATGTTTATTATTAAAGAAAATAATAATGGAACAGCTTTATTTTATGGTAAACCATTTAATTATTATCATATTATAAGTAAACTTCCAGCAAATAAAATATATTATTATTTATTTGATGGATCTTTTAAAGACTATTTAAAAATAATTAATAATGAAAATATAATAAGTGAAGAAAAGTTTTTAAATAAAAAAACTATCTATAAATTGGAGGACCCGAAATGATAGAATTACTTGCTCCAGCTGGAGATTTTGAAAAATTAAAAGTCGCACTTCATTATGGAGCTGATGCTGTTTATTTTGGTGGACAAAATTATAGTTTAAGAGCTAATGCTAAAAATTTTGGGGATGATGAAATAACACTGGCAGTAAAAATGGCTCATAGTGTTAATAAAAAAGTTTATGTTACTGTAAATATCGTTTTTCATGATGAAGATTTTGAGGGCTTAAGTGACTATTTAAAGTATTTAGATGAAGCCGGCGTTGATGGGATTATGGTTAGTGATATTGCTGTTATTGAGCTTTGTAATAGCCTTAAACTAAACCTAGAAGTTTATTTATCAACGCAGGCATCAGTCTTAAATGAAGAGGCGGCTTTATTTTATAAAGACTTAGGGGTTAAAAGAATAGTACTGGCAAGAGAGGCCTTAAAAGAAGATATTACAGCGATTAAAAATAAAACTAATTTAGAACTTGAAGCATTTATTCACGGAGCTATGTGTACTAGTTTTAGTGGGAGATGTATCTTATCAAACTATGTAACCGGTAGAGACTCAAATCGAGGTGGATGTGTGCAGATATGCCGCTGGAACTTTAACTATCAAGATCATAAGAAAAATCATCTATCAGATAATTTTTCGCTAGCTTCTAAAGATTTAAGTATGGCATCATACATTAAAGAGATGAAAGATGCTGGAATTTATTCATTTAAAATTGAAGGTAGAATGAGGAGTATTTACTATATAGCAACTATTCTTCATTCATATCGTTTATTAATTAATAATATAGGAAACAAAAAAGAGGATGATGCATATATTAGATTTATACATAATGTGCTTAAGAGATGTGCTAATAGAGAAACTGTTCCTCAATTTTTTAATAAAATAGCTGGAAGTGATGAACAATATTATCTAAATAGCCGGATAGAATTATCCAATCAAGATTTTTTAGGTATAGTATTAGAAAATAAAGATAATATAATTACTATTGAGCAAAGAAATTATTTTAAAATAGGTGATGAAGTTCAGTTTTTTGGGCCCTCTATTGATAATCTAAATTATAAAATAGAACATATTTATAATGAAAAGCTAGAAAGAATCGAAGTTGCTAATCACCCACAAATGATAATAAAAATAAAAGCTGAATTACCGGTTTTACCGGGTGATATGATGAGGTGCAAAATATTTGACTTTTAAGTATATTTGTAGTATCCTTATTTAGATTTAAATTAAAACAAGAAGGGAAAGAGAAGTTATGTCAAAAAAAGAATTTCTTTTAACAACGGAAGGATTTCTGGAACTTGAAACAGAATTAAACTGTCTTAAAACTGAAAGAAGACCACTAATAATTGAAGCAATTAAAGATGCTAGAGCTCAAGGAGACTTATCAGAGAATGCTGATTATGATGCAGCTAGAACTGAGCAAGCTGAAGTAGAAAATAGAATTGCTGAATTAGAATATATGTTAGGAAATGCAAAAATTATTGAAAAGAAAGCTACTGATAAAGTAGATATGGGGTCACATATTGTTATTGAATATATGGATGATAATTCGACTGAAGAATATCAGATAGTTGGTTCAATGGAAGCTGATCCATTTGAAAATAAAGTTTCAAATGAATCACCAATAGGTAAGGCTGTTTTTAATAAAAAAGTTGGCGACACTATTAGTGTTGAATCTCCAACTGGTGCTTATCAAATAAAAATCGTTAAAATTGCTTAACGTTTTTTTAATCCTCTGAAATGAGGTTGTCTTAATTTGCCACTCTTAGTTCTTTCCATGTATTCTACTATGCATTTTAAAACTGGTTTAATAGAAGTATAACCATCTTTTTTAATTATCGGTTTATTATCTATTTCAGTACTTTTAATAATCTGATAATCACTCTTTCTTTTACCAATCGAAATAGTACCAAGATATTTAATTTCTTTATTTACTTTCTCGCCAATAAGTAAGGTTGCTACATATTTATCTTTATCTTCTTTATATCCTAAAATTATAAATTCACTACTTAACCAGTTTTTTATTTTAATCCATTCTTTAACTCTTCTACTCGGATAATAAAGACTATCTGTTTTTTTAGCAACTATTCCTTCTAAATTATTATTTTTAGAAAGTTTAAATAAATCATGGCCTTTTTCTAATATATATTCGAGTTTAATAAATAGATCATTATTAGGATATTTATTTAAGATATCTTTTCTTTTAATTAGGGGCAAACTAGTTAAATCTTTATTTTCATAGATAATATCAAAAACTAAAAATACAGTTTGAATACTTTTGGATATTTTTTTTATTTTTGCTACATTTTTTAAAGTCATTCTTGCTTTTAACTTTTCAAAACTAGGTTTTCCATCAACTAAAGCTGCTATTTCACCATCAAATATTATATTTTTATTAAATTTAAGTTTTTGAAACTCAGGATAACGATAAGTAATATCAATACCTAATTTATTTTTAATAATTAATTTATTATTATTTATTATAAAAAGAGCTCTTACCCCATCAATTTTAATTTCAAATAAATATTCTTTATCATTAAATGGTTTTTTAGTCTCACCTAATAACATCGGAGAAAAATCTTCATTTATAAGACTCATTTCTTAGTTTCCTTAATACTTTTTTTAAGAGCGGTCATTAAATCATTAACACTTTTAGGAGTTTTTCCTTTTACTTTAGTAATTTCTTTACCACTAATTTTTTCTTCAATTGCTTTGGTAATATTATCTTGATATTGATCTTTATATTTATCTGGCTCAAATTTACCAGTCATTGCTTTAATTAACTGTATAGCTAAATCAAGTTCTTTAGTCGTTATTTTTTCATTTGATTCATCTTCTAAAGTATTTATTTCTTCATCAAAAAATAAAGTATTTAAAAACAATTTACTTTTTTCAAATCTAATTATACAATAATAAAACTTAGTACCTATTACCGTTGTTGCCAGAGCAGCTTTTTTTTCTTTATTTAAAGCTTCCTTAAATAAAGAAAAAGCTTTACTAGAATTTTTAGTACTAATTTGATAACTCTTTTCAAAATAGATTGGATCTATTTCTTTTAAATTAACAAAAGAGATTATTTCAATTGGAGTATTACTTGAAAGTTTTAGTTTATCAAAATCATCATCAGTAAAAGTAACATATTTATCAGGAGTATATTCATAACCTTTAATAATATCTTTGCTTTTAACTTCTACATCACAATGAGGACATATTTTTTGATACTTAATTCTTTCTCCGCACTTCTTGTGAAGCTGATTAAAAGCTTTATCGTTATTATAAATTACGGGATTTATTTCTATTGGAATGTGTACTAGTCCAAAACTAATTGCTTTTTTAGCCATTTATTTCTCTCTCTTTCAATAATAATTTTTGATAATATTCTTTAGCAATCTCAACATTTTGTTTTAAATCATCAGCATTATTTTTAAATCCTTTAAACTTTAAAACTAAGATACATTCTAAAAGGGTATCTTCGGCAAAAGCCAGTAAATTATCTAAATAAAAATAGGCAAACTCAGCTGGAACAGCCCCAAATCTAAAACTATCAAGAAAAGATATTAAAAATTCAAACTTAACTTTTTCATTCATACTACTATTATTGACTAAGATTATATTATTATTAAAATTTACTTGGTTATATTTTATAAAAACCTGACCTCTTGCATAAAATTATGATATAAAGTATAATATAAAAAGTAAGTAAAGGAGAAATAGATGAAAAAAAATGTTAAAGAAATAGAAATTTCTATTAAAGGTAAAGAGTGGGAAGAAGCTTTAGATAAAGCTTTTGAAGCTAAGAAAAAAGATCTTAAACTAGATGGTTTTAGAAAAGGAGAAGTTCCTAAAGATGTATATTTTAAAAAAGTAGGCATTGAATCTTTATATATGGACGCAGTTGATTTATCACTTGATAATGCTTATCAAAAGGTAGTTGCTGAAAATGATATAAATCCAGTTTGCCAACCAACTGTTGATGTAACTCATGTATGTGAAAAAGATGCAACTTTTAAATTTACAGTTATTGAAAAACCTGAAGTTAGGTTAGGTAAATATAAAGGTTTAGGTATTAAAAAAGATGATGTTAAAGTTTCTAAAGAAGAAATAGATGCAGAAATTAATCGTTTAAAAGATCAGTATGCTGATGTAATTGAAGACACTGATGGCACAGTTGAAAACGGATCTACTGCAGTTATTAATTTTGAAGGGATAGTAGATGGTAAAAAGCTTGATGGTGGAAGCGGAGAAGCATATCCTTTAGTAATAGGCTCAAACTCATTTATACCTGGTTTTGAAGAGGCGTTAATTGGCATGAAAACTGGCGAAGAAAAAGTAATAAAATTAAAATTCCCAGAAGAATACGTAGATGATCTTAAGGGTAAAGATGTTGAGTTTACTGTTAAAGTAGAAAACATTAAAAAACGAGTTTTACCAGAGCTAAATAAAGATTTTTATAAAGACTTAGGCTATGATGATGTAACTTCTGAAAATGAACTAGAAAGTAAAATAAGTAAGCATTTACTTGAGCATAAAGAGGCAGATGCTGAAAACAGTTATATAGATCAGCTACTAAAGAAAGCAACTGATAATCTAGAAGTTGAAATTAATCCAGAGATAATCGCTGGTGAAGTAGAAAGAGTTTTTGGTCAGTTTACTCAGCAATTACAAATGCAAGGGATGACTTTAGAACAATATTTTGAACTTGCTAAAACTAATAAAGAATCGACATTAAAAATGATGGAACCAGATGCTATTAATAGAATTAAATCTCGATATCTTTTAGAAGAAATAGTGGAAAAAGAAAAGGTTGCAATCGAAGAATCAGAAGTTACTAAGGAAATAACTAAACTTGCTGAAATGTATCAAACTACTGAAGAAGAATTTTTAAAGAAATTTGATAAAGAAATGATTGAATATGATCTAAAAATGCGTAAAGCACTAGAAATATTAAAAAGCTAAGAGCTTCTTAATATTTTTTTTATTTGTAAATAATTAAGAATAACAACAATTAGAATGAAAAACACCTCAGCAAATATTAAAGAATAAATACCTATTTTAAGTAAACTTAATAAGATGATCATAGTTAGTTTTACAATAATTCCGATTGTTGTTGTTGCTACCTGATGTTTTGCATAACCTAGTGCCTGAAGGATGCTTGCCATTGGGGCTTCTAAATAATAGAGAATAAAAAATGGGGCCAATACTTTAATATAAGTAACACCTTTAGTTGTATTAAATATGAGTTTTAAAATAAATTCAGCTGATACAAATATAAAGATATTAGTAGCTATCCCTAATATTAAAGATAAAAACATAACTTTTTTAAATATTCTTTTAACCTTTATTTTATTATGACTATATTTTGAAACTTCGGGGATAATTGCTGTGCTAAGTGAAGTAATAAAAAACGTTGGCACTATTAAAAGACCTATTACATATGTATTATAAATAGCATACTCACTAATTATATATGAGCTTTCATAACCAACAAGCATCATAATAAAGGTCAGCATAATTGGTTCAAAGAAAAAACCAATATTACCGATAATTCTACTACCAACACTAGGAAGTCCAACCCCTAAAACTTCTTTAATCGTGCCTAAATCAGGTTTGATATCTTCTTTAGATATTGTAAATTTCTTTGGTAAAAATAATAAAAATATAATAATAGAAATAATTTCCGAAATAATATTAATTAAGATATAGCCAGAAACAGCAATTATAGTTCCATACTTTAAAAGATGAGGAAGTAGAAAAAGAACAATTATTAATTTTATAACTTGTTCAACAATATTAGATAAAGTATGAGGCAACATTTGCTGTTTACCAAAAAAATAACCTCTAATAATACTAGAAATAGAAATAAATGGTAGCACTAAAGATAAACAAATAAGTGGCATCTCGGCCCTTGGCTCATGAAGCAAGTTATGGCTAAGATAGTGAGCTGAAATAACTGTAATACAAATTAAAAAAATATTAAGTAAAATAGAAATAGGAATAACTGATAAAATAACATTTTTTCCTCTTTTTTCCCCCTTAGCAATTATATGCGAGATTGCAATGGGAAACCCTAACTGAGTAATTGCAATTAATAAACTAAAAGTAGGCATTATAATTGAATATATATCAATTCCATCTGGCCCAATTATTCTTGTAAAATATATTCTAATAAAAAAACTAAAGATTTTTGTAAGAGCTGCGCCAACCATTAATATTAAAGAACTTCGTATAAATTTATTTTTCATTAAGTATCATCCTTTAAAAAACATCAACTTTGTTATATAATAAATATATGAAAGAAAAGTAAATATATTTAAGGAGAGCTTATGAAAGACTATGATATTAAAAAAGAGGAAGATTTATATACTAAATTAGAACCCGCCCTTACTACTAAAGTAAATGAACTTAAAAGAAATAATATAAAATATATTGCAAATCATGATATATGGCGATATTTAAAAAAATATTATTGGACCAAGAGTGAGGCCCTAACTTTAGGAGAGATGGTAAATGATATCTTATCAACTCCTAGTTCTGATCTAGAGGAATATATGTCTGATATTATTAAAAAGAGAGTTGACAAAGCAAAAAATAATCAAGATGATTATTTATTATAAGGAGCAAATTTCATGTATACAATTGAATATATTTTAAAAAAAGCAAAAGCAAATGATTATACAAAAATAGAGTTAGAAACTATAAGTGAGGCTTATAAGTTTGCTAAAAAAGCTCATGACGGACAAAAACGAAAAAATGGTGATAAGCAAATCGATCACTGCCTTACAGTAGCTGGAATAGTTGCTGATTTAAATGTTGATGCAACAACGATAGTTGCCGCGCTTATTCACGAAACATATCACCTAAGCGGAGTATCTTTAGAAATAATTGAAGCTAAATTTGGAAATCAAGTTAAGATTATTATTGATAATTTAGCAAAATTAAAGAAATTAAAATTAACTGATGATAACGAATCATCTAGTATATATCTTCGTAAAGTATTAGTCGGAATTAGTGAGGATGTTAGAGTTTTAATAATAAAACTAGCTGATCGCTTACATAATATGCGTACAGCTGATGCTTTAAATGAAAAAGTCCGTAAACAAAAAGCTAAAGAAACAATTGAAGTCTTAATTCCAATTGCTCATCGACTTGGTATTAATAGTATTAAAAGTGAGCTAGAAGATTTATGCTTAAAGCATAGTAAACCGGATATTTATAATGAAATACTTGAAAAATTAGATGGAACAAGAGAAAGTTTAACAAGCAGCTTAGAAGAGATGAAAAATAATATCTCGGAAATACTAACTGACCATGAAATAGAGTTTGAAATAAAATCTCGTTTAAAAAGTGTTTATAGTATTTATACTAAACTAACAACCGGAAGAAAATGGTCAGATATTTATGATATCTTAGCCTTAAGATTAATCGTCCCTACTGAAAGTGATTGTTATTTAGCAGTTGGTTTAATTCATTCAAAATATAGATCGATTCCTAAAAGATTTAAAGACTTTATCGCAATGCCTAAAGCTAATATGTATCAGTCACTTCATACCGCGGTATTTGGTGCATCTGGTCATATATTTGAGGTGCAGCTTCGGACTCCAGAAATGGACGAAATGGCCGAGCATGGTATAGCGTCCCACTGGTCTTATAAAGAACATAAAAGTAATATTCAAAATATTATGGAACAAAAACTTGAACTATTTAGAAATATTATTGAAAGTAATATTGAAGAAAAAAGTGATGAAATTTTTGCTCAAAATATGAATGAAGAATTTTTAAAAGAACAAATATATGTCTTTACACCTAAGGGAGACGTTATGGAACTTCCCAATGGGGCAACGCCAATTGATTTTGCATATAGAATTCATTCTGGTGTTGGTGACAAGACAGTTGGTGCAATTGTCAATGATGTTATAGTTCCTCTTAATTATGAATTAAATGACGGAGATATTGTAAAAATTAATACCAGCACTACAGCTAAGCCTAGTAAACAGTGGCTTAAGTTTATAAAAACATCGCAAGCTAAAAACAAAATTAAATCATACTTTAGTAAAAAAGATCGCGAAAATTATATAACCAGAGGAAAAGAATTACTTGAAAAAGAAGTCCGTAAACAAAAATTAAGTATATCTGAGGTACTATCTACCGACAATATTAATAAAGTATTAAAGGATTTAAAAATATCTAACTATGATGAGCTTCTTTTAAGTATTGGATCACTTAGATATACAGCTGTCTATATAATAAATTTAATATTTGAAGATAAAAAATCAGTTGAAGATATTATGTTATCTAGAGTTAGTAAAATCTCAGATAAAAAACCAAGCTACAAAAATGATGTAATCGTCTCTGGTACTGATAATATTTTAGTATCGATGGCTGCTTGCTGTAATCCCGTACCAGGAAACCCAATAATTGGTTTTGTTACCAAAGGCAAAGGAGTGACTGTTCATAAAAAAGATTGTTCTAATGTAAAAAATGAAAGTAATCGTTTAATCGATGTTTCATGGAATGAGAATTTAAGCTTAACCAGTTTCTATAATGTAAAACTTATAATAAAAACTAATACACTCAATAATCATATCTTAGAAATCGTTACCAAAGCTAGTCTCAAAAACGTATCGATTACTAGTATAAAAGAATTTAATATGGGGAAAGCTCTTGATTATGAAGTGACTGTTAAGGTTAGAAATAATGAGGAACTAGATAATTATATAGAAGAACTAAATCAAACAAAATTTGTTCTCGAGGTTATTAGATGAAAGTAGTTATTCAAAGGTGTAATAAAGGTAGTGTATCGGTTAATAATAAAGTTATTAATGAAATACAAAAAGGTTTTGTTATTCTCGTAGGAATAGCAAAAGATGATACAGAAGATGATTTAAATTATTTAGTTAGAAAAATTTTAAACTTAAGAGTTTTTGATGATGATGCTGGCATTATGAATAAAAGTATTACGGATATAAAAGGAGAAATATTATCAATTAGTCAGTTTACGCTTCAAGCAAACACTAAAGATGGAAATAGACCTAGTTATATTAATGCTTTAAGCGGAGATTTAAGTAAAGATATTTATCTAAAATTTAATGATAAATTAAATCAAGGCGTGCCAACATCATCAGGAATATTTGGTGCTGAGATGCTCGTCAATATTGAAAATGACGGACCAGTAACGATTATTATTGATTCAAAAAACAAATAAAAAGTATTGACAACGTCAATACAAGATGACATATTATATTAAGTAAAGGAATTGATTGTTATGGCTAAATATAATACAAATATTAATATTAGAATTGATACTAAAATCAAAAAAGAAGCCGAAGAGTTATTTAAGGATTTAGGATTAAATACTAGTACTGCTATTAATTTATTTTTAAAGCAGTGCATCAGAGACCAAGGCATACCGTTTTATATAAATAAAAATGGTTTTAATGATAAGACGTTGTCCGCTCTTTCAGAGGCAGATGATATGATAATGAATCCTAGTAAATATAAGTCTTATAATAATATGGATGACTTAAAGAAATCACTAGAGGATTAATTAGTGAAAAAAGACTTTCTCAGTCTTTTTTTTCGTTGTTTTTTTGAATTCCAATCATTGATCCAACTGTTGTCCCACCAATAATTATTAAATAATATATTAATGTATCTATTTTATAAGTGTTTTTAAATAATAAACTAAATAGAAACATAACTAATGAAAGTACTACTCCTAAGATAATTCCATTTAGATATCCATTCTTTTCTACTTTTCTTCCGCTAATAATACCAGTAATAAATGCTGTAACAAGCATTATTATTAAGAGACTTATATTATAAGTCTTAAGTCCAAATAGATTTAAAATAGTTAAAATAATTGGGGCTAGAAATATTACTCCTAAAGGAATAACCATTATTTTAAATAAGTTAATTAATTTACTAATCATTTGCATCACCTAATTAAAAATATGCAAAGTGGTTTTATTTTATACACAGCCCTGCACACTTTGCATAACTTCTTAAAAGTAGGGGAGCTCCTAACTTCTTACCACCAAAGTACCTAACAACAACAAGTAGATGTTCATTCAGATTATTCCGGTCCAGAACATTTAATATTTGAATTCCGGCTGTATTATGAGGTTCTTTATCATCAGTCTTACCAGCTGTATTTAAATACTTAAAAGCATATGGATAGTGGACTGCCTTTTTATGTTCTTTTTTTAAGGTATCTAATATCTCTTTGACTTCATCAGTACTCTCAAGTTTATATAAATAACCATAAAATTTACTTTTCTTTTCTTCTAAAAGCGAAGTATTAAGTAGAATCATTTTCATCACCACCTTAATTATACACTAAAATAATCAAAATTGGTGTATACTATAGATGTGATTGATATGTTTAAAGAAGAACTTGACTTAGTGCCAAACAAACCTGGCTCTTATCAAATGTATAATAATAACAATATTATTATTTATGTAGGTAAAGCAAAAAACTTGAAAAAACGCCTTACTTCTTATTTTCGTGGTACTAATACAGGAAAAACAGCTATTATGGTTAGTGAAATAGCGTATTTTAAATATATTATTACTACAACTGAACTAGAATCATTTATTTTAGAACTTAACTTAATTAAAAAATATAACCCTAAATATAATATTTTACTTAAAGATGATAAAAGTTATCCCTACATTGAATATACTAAAAAACCATTTCCAACTCTTAAAGTAACTAGATATTTAAAAATAAAGAAAAATAAAGATAAAGTTTTATTTGGTCCCTATGTAAATTCATATGCAGCAAGAAGAATAGTTAATTTAATTAATAGATTATATCCTTTAAAGAAATGTAATACGATGCCTAAAGAAGTCTGTCTTTATTATCATATTCATGAATGCTTAGGCTACTGTGTTAAAGAAATCCCTAATGAAGAAATTCTAGCTATAGAAAAAGAAATCTTATCTTTTTTAAGAGGAAATGAAGATATTATAAAAAACAAACTACTTGATAAGATTGATTATTATTCAAAAGAAATGAATTATGAACTAGCACTAGAGCTTAAAAATGAACTTGAATATATTGAAGTGGTTTTAGAAAAACAAAAGGTCCAATTTTTAGATAAAGAAGATATGGATGTTATTAACTACTATTTTAATAATGGCTATCTTGCTATTGAGATATTATTTATTAGATCTGGTAAACTAATCGGAACATTTAATGATATCTTTACAGTAACTGATAATTATTTAGAAGAAATAGAGGCTTACATTGCTTTATTTTATCAAAAAAATGAAAAACCTAAAGAAATATATCTTCCAAGTGATCTAAATCTCGATAATCTTAATAATATTATTGATACTAAAATATTAACTGTAAGTCGTGGTAAAAAGAAAAAGCTTTTATTAATGGCAAAAGATAACGCTAAAATAAATCATGAGAACAATTTTAAAAAAGCTCAAAATAAACTTGATCGGACAAGAGGAGCTAACGATGAGTTATCAGCACTCCTAGGTATTAATATAACTAGAATAGATATCTTTGATAATTCCAATCTTTTTGGATCATTCTCTGTTTCGGGAATGGTAGTTTTTATAGATGGCATGCCTCATAAAAATAAATATCGTAAATATAAAATATTACTTGATAAAAATGATGACTATAATACAATGAAAGAAGTTATTTATAGAAGATATTACAGAGCTCTTATGGAAAAAGACATTATGCCAGAACTTATTATTGTTGACGGCGGAATAAATCAAATAAGAGCAGCAAGAGAAGTCTTAGATAGTTTAAATTTAAATATTAAAGTATGTGGTCTGGTTAAAAATAATCAGCATAAAACAAGTGATTTAATTGATGGAAATACCTTAGAGGCATATAAGATTGATAAAACTAGTAAATTATTTCACTACTTAACTAGAATTCAAGATGAAGTCCATAGATACACGATTAATTATCATAAACAAATAAGAAGTAAAGGATCAATCGCATCAGTCCTTGATAATGTTCCCGGAATTGGACCTAAAAGAAAGAAAGAGCTGATAAAAGCCTTTGGTAGTGTGAAGAATATGAAGGAAAAAAACATTGAAGAATTAAATAAGTATTTACCTATTAAAACAGCAGAGAAGCTATATAAATATTTAAAACAGATTAAAAATTAATCTGTTTTATTATTAAAGCAAATAAAATGCATAAACTTATATAGCGGTTTCCCTTGACAAAGCATGATATTTACAGTAAAATTTAGATAGATTTGTTAGAAGAAATGAGCTTTTATCGATACTTAAAGAGAAGACTTGGTTGGTGTGAGAGTCTAGTTAAATATAAGCAAAGAACAATCTTTTAGATAGCAAAACGTATTGTTCGCGTTAAGAATAAATGAGCGTACACTAGTAAAGTAAGGTGGCACCGCGGATCTTTTTGATTCGTCCTTACATGCATCTGGTGTTTTTATTTTAAAAAAGGAGAGATAAAGATGATTATTAAACAAAAAGGTACAATGGATATTTATGGTGATGAGGCTAAAAAAAGAATATATGTAAATGATGTAATTCGCTCGATTTGTGAGGCTTATAATTATCAGTACATAGAAACGCCAGTCTTTGAGGCAAGTGAGTTATTTCATAGAGGAATAGGGAATTCTACTGATATTGTTAGTAAAGAAACCTATGATTTTAAAGATCGAGGTGGAAGAGATATTACTTTAAGACCAGAAGGAACTGCTGGAGTATGTCGCTGGTTTATTGAAAATAAAATATATGGGAATATGACCGAGCCTACTAAAGTATATTATAATGAAAAGATGTATCGTTATGACAGGCCACAGCTTGGTAGATATCGTGAGCTTACCCAGTTTGGGGTTGAATTTATTGGTAGTGATGATGTCCTTGCCGATGTCGATGTAATTAGTATTGCTTATAATACTTACTGTTTATTAGGTCTTAAAAATGTAACTATTAAAGTTAATACTTTAGGAGATGATGACTCTCGTAATAATTATAAAGAAGCTTTAGTTAAATATTTAATGCCACATAAAGAAGCTTTATGTGGAGATTGTAAAAATAGACTTGAAAAAAATCCTTTAAGAGTACTTGATTGTAAAGTAGATGCTGAGAGTGATATTTTAAAAAATGCTCCTTATACAGTTGATTATTTAAATAAAGAAAGTTTAGAAAGATATAATACTTTAAAAGAATATTTAGAGTTAATGGATATAAATTTTGAAGAAGATCAAAGGCTAGTAAGAGGACTTGACTAC
>JAQVWT010000009.1 GCA_028709545.1 Bacilli bacterium | reverse complement strand
TATCTACTGAGTCATCTATTCCATTATTATTAATATCATCTACGTACTTTGATTTTACT
The DNA here is from genome assembly GCA_028709545.1 of Bacilli bacterium. GTDB lineage: Bacteria > Bacillota_I > Bacilli_A > RF39 > UBA660 > DUUS01. The sequence goes on along the minus strand of JAQVWT010000009.1, from coordinate 29,931 downwards.
GTTAAGTCTTCCATGATATTTTCAAATTTTGTGACTCTTGTATCACCTTCAAACCAACCAATAAATAGTAAGTCTGCGTGTTTAGGATCTGTTGGTACTTCAGCGTCTCCTCCTACTTCAATATTTTGCGAGCTTATTTCAGCATTATTAAAACCATCAATAAACTTCACAATACGCATTGCGGTTGTTTCTTGTTCGCCTGATCCACCAGCATACATTGTCATAAATAAAAGTGCAATTATAAATGCTCCGGCTACGAACAACCTTTTTTTGTTAAACATAAATTTTCCTCCCTTAAATATTAAACTGATTAACTTGTTTAATTACTAATATTATAATATACAAATTTTGAAAATTCAATCATTTTAAGCGCTTTAAATAATTAACTTCCTTATATCTATATGCTAGTAATAAATATTTGGGCTAAAAAAAAGAATAAATATTATTTTATTCTTCCAAATTCACTAAAAGGCCAAATTTTTAAAGCAACTTCACCTTGAATATCAGTTTTATCTCTTAACCCAAATTCTGGGGTTCTACTATCTACTGATTCTGGTCTATTATCTCCCAATACCAAATATTTATCTTTAGGAATAACACCTTCAGGACAATCTTCTATAGAACAAATATCTACAAAAAGAAAATTTTTGGTTTCTATTTCCGTAATAAATGCCTCAGTATATGGCTGTTCATTAATATATAAAATATTATCTAAGTATTCTATTCTCTCTCCAGGAAGACCAATTATTCTTTTGACATATGATTTTCCTAAATCATCTTTAACATTTATTATATCGTTTCTTTTAGGTGATGATAAATTATAAAATAGTTTTGATACAACTACAAGATCACCTTCTTTTAAAGTTGGATGCATTGAGTTGCCAGCAACTGGTTGAACCGAGATAATAAAAACAAATAAAATTATTATCACTACTAAGATTATAATATAACCAAGAAAATCTCTAAAAAATTCTTTTATCTCTCTAAAGTCCATATTAATCCTCGGTTTCTTATATATCTTTTGGAACATAAATAGTAGTCCCATCATCAAACTCTAATTTAACACTAAATCCTAAGACAAAGTGATATTTATTATAGATAGTTATTATAGTTTGATCTTTTATTTTCTCTTCATAGTATTTAGAAAAATCATGGGTTGCTAGTTCTAAAATCTTTGCTTCAAACTGATCACCTTCTTCTGATATTCCTTTAGGAAACTTTAAAGTATATGTTTCATCCCAATCATTATCAATTGGATAAATACTCGTAACCTCAGTATTAGTTGCTTTTAAATCAGCTAAAGAAAAATCACTTTTAACTATTAATTTTGTTGTTTTAGTTGTTGTATTATTATATTTATCTTTAATTGTTAAAGTAATATCATAAGTTCCTTCAGCTTTATTATAATCTTTTTCTTTATCTTCTTTATAAGACACAAAACACTCGCCAGATAAATCTGTGCATGATGTTAAAAAGTCATTAACATTAAATTCTTCATCAACACCTACTGTTAACTCAGCTACCTCTACTATTGGCGCGGTAGTATCTTTAACATAAATTTTACCTTTTAATACACTCTTGTTTTTCTTAACAGTAAAGCTATATTCACCAACACTATCTGTAAGACCCTCATCATCTAGATGAACATTTGATACATCTAAAGTATAGCCCTCATACTTACCACTTTTTATATAATCTTTTATATCTGTAGATACTACAGTACCAAGTTCAACATCAACATTATTAAGTTTAATAAAATCTCTTTTAGAAATATATTTATATATTCCAAAAAAAACACCAATAATAAATAAAATAAGTAAGATTGTTAAAAACACTTTTTTAGGATTGCTTTCTTCAAAATAAAAATCATCAGGTCCCATTTAGATCCACCTCGCAAAATAAATATTTCTTGTATAACCTGTTTCATATGAATCAAAACAGTTAATAATCCCCTCAACTATATCTCTTACGATATCATTTGTTCTCTCTACTTTAATATTAAGCATACTTCTTTTCATTTCATCGCGAAAATAATAATCTTCAATATATTTATTTATAACAAAATCTATTTGATTAATCATCTCTAAATCGGTCTTTTTAGAAGTATCTATATTAAATATAAAATCTTTATAAATATGAATTAGTCTCTCAGATATATAATCATCTTCAATAAAATCAAAATTAATTATTTTATAAAAATTAGGACAATGTTTTAAAACCACTTTATTTTTTTTCATCTGACACCTATCCTTACATACTAAGTATAACATATGGACGAAAAAAAAAGAAGAAAATTTATTTTATTCTTCAGTTTCAGTTCCACAATTTGAACAAAACTTACCAGTCGTAGTTTTTTCACCACATTTTTTACAAAATTTATTGGTGTTTTTGGTTTGCCCAGTGCTTTTTTGATAGTTATCTACATAGTCTTCTGTTATTGGTCCATATGAACTTACCTTTTTATCAGTAAAAACTGCATTATTAGAAAAGGCTAAAATCGGATAAAATATAATTGGTAATATTGTCAAACAAACACCGTATAAAATTGGATCTTTATTAAATTTAAGGGCAAGATTATAATGACAAAAGAACATGCCGATTAAACTAACAATACCGCCTAGTCCGGATAATAAACCTAAACTAACAATCGGTAAAAAGATAGCCCCTAAAGCAATAAAGAAAAACCACCATTTTAAATTTGTTATTTCTACTAATACCCAAATTGAATAAAAAGGTATTAATGCCTCCCAACCTTTTTTACCGGCTTTTTTATAAACTAAATACTTTGATGTTAACAAAAAGATTATCACTGCTAGAAAAATAACTAACGTACCAGCAATTGCACTTAGTATAAAACCAAATAAATTATAATTATTAAAATACATATTAAAGCTCCTTTATATTTATAATTTCAATTAAATCTTTTTCTTCGGTATATTCTACTTTTATCTTTTGATTTCTTTTTAAAAACGGAAGTAGATTTCTATTTACTTTAATTGAAACAATATATCTTTGATTATTATTATCGGTTATATAGTAGTAAGTATTATTATCTATTACCGCATTAGTAATTGTAGATATTTTTATTTCTTTATCAAGTTTATTATCAGTAATAATTTTAGCATCACCTAAGAACTTATTTGCTGCATCCTCTATTCCAAGAGCGGCATCAGTTACTACTACTTTTTGGTAATCAATAACATCGACAAAGGCATACATTTTAACCAGTCCAGCATTATCTTTTAAACTAATTAAATATGTAGGTTTATTATTTAAATTTATTAGTAGTGGGAATGTTGCTTTATATTTCATTTGCTGAACTTGTCCTTCAGCTGATGCCATTGCTGAGTATTCCTCAGCACCAGGTGCTGCATAAAAGTTAGTTTCTTTCGTTCTTAAATTGGTTAATATAAAGCCAATGTTTGCCTCATCTGTTGATACAGATGTAATACCAGTATATAAATATAAATCATCATTCATTACGGTATAATTATATCCTTCGGTTGCCATCACGACATTTTTTTGACCTATTATTGAGTTTAAATAACCATTTTTATATTTGCCCCAATCATTAACTTGCTCGATTATTAAATCTGATGCGTAGACATGATCTAACCATACCGGTACCTTATCAGCACTATATTTAGTGCTTTCTCCAGTTACCGGGTCAAGTACTATAACCCCACTAATTTCTTTTTTAATTCCTACCCCAATATATTTAATCGTTTGAATAACCCAGTAAGGTTTACCTTCTTCATCAATTTCAAAATAGTAATTACCAAATATTTCCCTTGGATGATTAAATCTTAGTTTACGAGTTAAATCTTCATTAAAAATAGCTGAAGGCATATATTTCATCCCATTATCAAGTTTAATGAGTTTTGATTCACCAGTTACAGAATTAACTGTTATATAGCCAGCTATCCCTTCTTTTCTATTGGCTAAATATTTGAAAAAACCAGCATATTCAAGTGGTGTTACTCTTAATATTTCATCTTGATAATTTACTTGAGTGTATAAGTCTGATACATAAAACTGGGAGACAAGTTCAGGTAATTGTCCCATTACCCTATCTCCTAGTTTACGACTAGAATCTTTATCAAGAAGTGGAAGTGATTTGAAATTAACTTGTTTTATATCTTCAGTAAATTCTTTTGTTTCATCAATTATAATACGCTCTGCATATAACTTTGATTTAAATAATGGCGATAAAGCAAAATTTATTAAACTAATTAATAAGAAAACAACTATTATTGTACTAGGTATAACTCCAAGTTTTTTAACATTTTTAGGTTTAAAATTATTAAAAAGTGATCTAAATGATGTTGTAACAAAGAATACAACCCCGGTAAAACACAAATACAACCAAAAGGCAGGAGATGTTAAATTAAGTGGTGGTAGGGTTAAATAATAAACAATAAAGCTAGTTATTATTGTAATAAGTATTCCTTTTAAATATATTTTTTTACTTGACATATAAGTACCTTCTTTCTATAAAAGTATATCATAATCAAAGAAAAAAACCTACTATGCATAAGAAGGTTTTAAAACTTTTTTTGGGGTTCCATATGATAAAATATATTTATCATTAAATAAAGGTGGGAATATATTAATATCATGTTCCTGAACAATTGAAGTTTTATAGTATTCAATCTTACCATCATTATAGGTTGGAATATAAATATATTTTTTTTGTAATAAATATATTCTACCTTTATCAGTACAAAGCTCATAATCTCGGTGATATTCTTCCGAATCAACTAAAAGTTCACTACTAGTTTTTATATAGTCATTTAATTTTACTGCGAGAACTCTTAATTTTATTAAGGCATCTAACTTATCTTTTTCTTGATCAAAGACGGTGTCAATATGAGATATCACTGTATAAGCAAGTAAGAAACTGGATACAATAGCAAGGGTTGACACATCTTTTATTTGTCCGGTTAAAAAATTATAACCAAAACTAAGACCTAAACCACAAACGCCAATTTTTTTATTATCAATCATCTTTCTTTGTAATTGGTATCTTCCGTTTACAGCATCTACTTTATGCATAAAATCATAATTAATTTCTATCTTCATACTTCACCTTACTTTATAATTTTAGAAAAAAAATTAAAGCTAATTTTCTTCTTCATTAACTTTAATTACTTCTTTTCCTTTATAATAACCACACTTAGTACATGCTCTATGTGGAGTTATTGCCTCTCCACAATTTTTACATAAAACAACATTTGGTGCGGTTTTCTTTAAATGAGTGCGACGCATTCTTTTTTTAGTTTTACTAGTTCTTCTAAATGGAACTGCCATAGTATCACTCCTTCCTCTATGCTAGTTATTTTAATTCCCAGCCACTGCCTTTTATATTTTTAGTTTCTAAACAAGGCTTAGTAACCTTCATAGGAACTTCTGAAACAATATTTTCCCATAAAACATCTAATATATCAAGTGAAAATTGATGCTTTTCATTATTTTCAGTGATTATCTCGGATATTTTAGTAATAAAATCATACTCTACTTCTTCTAAAGTAATTGAACAAGGTAATATAAATATTCCTTTAAGAAGAGCATCTATCTCTATTTCATCCTCTATATTAATAAATATTTCTCCTATTAACCTTACATCTTTTAAAGATATAATATCTAAATTTTTATAATACTCGGGTGGAATATTTAAATTTTCATTAAGTTCTAACCTTTTTAATGAGTAAAGTTTTCTTAAATCAATTTTCATTATTTCATTTTATTCATTTGTTGCATTAATTGCTTAACTTGTTTTTGACTAGGTTTTCTTCCCATTCCACTCATTAAAGTCTCAATCATTTTTTCATTAATTGGTGGGTTTTTCTTTAAATATTTTTGCATATATATTTTACATAAGAAAAATCCCGCTATCGCGCCAATTACTATTCCTAGTAAGACAAGTAATATATCTTGAATCATTTTTTCACTCCTTACTTAGTAAGTATACACTATAAAGGTATTAAACAGCAAGGGTTAAATCTGCATTTTTTAACCAAAAATAATCTTTATTCTCAAAATCGATAACAAATAAATTAGGAATATGGTATAAAACAGATAAGAATGTACTAGCGCTCTTATTACATTTTAAAATAAAATATGAATTATATACAACTAGTTTACTAACCTCATCACTATAATAATTATTATACATATGAGTGTTTCGATAAATACTATATCCATCATATTTAGACATACTTGTCATTAAATAATTATTTATATCATCAACCGATACTTTTTCAGTAATACTTCTATATTGATTATATATATAGCTCAGATTATCTGGGCTACTTACTCTAATGCTAGCATAAGTATTATATAAATTATAAGGAATATTTTTAGTTAGTTTACTATATTCATCTTTTACTTTAAATAAATAAAAAGTTCGCATATCAATCACCGAACTTATTATATATATTATTTTTTAAAAATATTGTCAGATTATAAAATTATTCTTTATAATTAAAGATATAATCAAGTATTTTTACCTCATCACCAGGATAGGCACCTAGTCTTTCAAGTTCATCCTCGATTCCCATTCCTTTAATTTTTCTAGCAAATCTTAAAATGCTTTCATCTTCTGTAAAACGAGTCATTAATAAAAGTTCCTCTGGTTCTTTTCCTTTGATAACCCAGACACTTCCCTCTTTAGTAATCGAAAATTTAGATTCTTTTTCATATTTATATACTTTATGATTATCACTTATTTCATAAAGAGGACTATTTTCAGTTTCTTTAACTAACTTATTTAAATAGATTATTAAATCATCAAGTCCTTCATTTAAGATAGCACTGATTGGAAATATCTTAAGATCTGGATATTTATTTTTAAATCTAGCTAAGTTCTCATGGGACGTTTCTAAATCCATTTTATTAGCAATAACTACTTTAGGTTTTAGAATAAGTTTTTCATCATACATTGCAAGCTCATTTAAAATAAGCTCATAATCATCAAGTGGATCTCTTCCATCAATTCCGGCCATATCAATAACATGGGCGATAACTTTTGTACGCATTGCATGTCTTAAAAATTTGTGGCCAAGGCCTATACCATCACTTGCGCCTTCTATTAAGCCGGGAAGATCAGCAATCACAAATGTATCATCATATACTCTAACTAGTCCGAGATTTGGTGATAAAGTCGTAAAGTGATAGGCACCTATCTTAGGAGTTGCCCCGCTTATCATACTAAGTATTGTACTTTTCCCAACACTTGGAAAACCTACTAAACCAACATCAGCAAGAACTTTAAGCTCGCACTTAATTATTAGTTCTTCACCAGGTTGACCAAGTTCACTTGTATGTGGCGCTTTATTTTCTCTAGTTGCTAGAGCTTTATTGCCTCTACCACCTCTGCCACCAAAAGCGACTATTTTTTCTTCATCTTCTTTTACTAAATCAGCTATAATATCGCCAGTTTCAAAATTAGTTATAGTTGTGCCCATCGGAACTTTAATAATAATATTTTCAGCTCCGGCCCCATTTTTATTTGAACCTTTACCACTTACTCCCTTATCGCCTTTAATTGTTTTCATCATTTTTAAATCAATTAAAGTTCGCAAGGATTTATCAGTTTTAAATATTATGTCCGCACCTTTTCCGCCATTTCCACCGTTAGGTCCGCCCATTTCAACAAACTTCTCACGTCGAAAAGAAGTGCAGCCATCTCCACCTTTTCCAGCTATTAATTTTACTTTCACTTCATCTACAAACATAAATTACCTCTTTACTTTAGTTCAATAATTGTGATACCTTGATTAAATATATCACCATATATTTTACATACTCTTTTATCTTTTTTAAAATAACTATTTATCGCTTTTTTTAAAATACCCTCACCAATTCCATGAATGATAACTAATTTCTTATTACCCATAATTAAATTATCATTAATAAAATCACTGACAAGATATATTACTGTATCAGATGTTTCTCCGTGAACGTCTATTCTTGGTAAAATTGCTAAAAATGGATCTTTCATAATTCATTAGTAACTTCTGTATTACTATCTTCTTTTACTTCATTTAAACCAGCTAATTTTAGAACCTCAGATAATTCCGGGATATAACCTATTTTAGTCATCGAAAGACCAGCGGCAATATTAGCGATTTTAACACTCGCATCAATTCCATAATTATTAATCAGTCCATAACTAAAAGCACCAAAAAAAGCACTGCCAGAATTTGTATCATCGATAATTTTTTCGAGTTTAATACCAGGGATATTCTTAACTTGATTATCACTTGTATATAAAACACCTTTTTCTTTTATAGTAACAACATACTCAGCTTTATTTAAATCTTTTATTTTTTGCATAAAGTTAACTATTTGTTTATTTTTACCAAATTCTAAATCCATTTTAGTTAAAGCCTTAGCAAATGAAGAGTTAGCAACTACATAAGTACATCTCTTACTTAAACTATATAAATCATTTGATACAAAATTTGCCATTAAAATACTTGTTGCCTTTGGAAAGTTATTTAGTGCGGCCGTACTACCATTTAAATCACTTCCATCCATTAAGATATAGTCTGGTACAAAATCATATCTATATTTAGTTAAATTTACCTCGGGATCATTTACTAACACACGCGTTGATATACCATTTTGTTTATTAAGTAAAATATACTTTATACTAGTTGGTTGCTCATAATTAATCTCTAAGTATTTAGTATCAACACCAAATGCTTCTAAATCACTTTTTATTTTATTACCAAAGATATCACTCCCAACAACACCTGAAAAAGATACTGGTGTTTGCCATTTTGAAAGTAAGGTTGCGGCAACAACTGCAGAACCTCCACTCATTTCTATTTTTTCTTGAATATTATTTTTTGTGCCTTCCAATAAATATTGTGAAATAGGTAAAACAACATTATATGTTGGTTTTCCAATTATAAGTATTTTCATTTAATCACCCTTTATTCTTAAAATATCTTATCTTCTTTCTTTGACAACTACCTTAACAATCATCTTTGTATTAATAAAAGTATTATTAATTACGATATAATCATCACTTACTTTAGTAATAACACCTTTTTTAATTCCATAAGAATAGCCCATTACGTAAGTAAGACTAACTTCTTTATTTAATAAATCTTTCAGCATAAAACTAGCCTCTTTTCTATTATCATATTAACAAAAATTTAAACTTTCGTAAAGTCATTGTTTTATTTATTTTTCAAAATAAGCATCAATCTTCTTATTCAACAAGATTATTCTATTATTTATTTCTTCTTTGTTTAAATTATATTTAATAGCTTGATTAGTTAAATTGTATTTCTTTTTTGTATCTAGTATAACTTCAGCACTTTTTTCAATATTTTTAAGTTCTATTTTACCAGCTCTTGCTTTAGCATATAATTTTTTATAAATATTATTTAAATCTCCTGGCTTATATTTAACCATAATAAGATGATTACCAGCATCAATACTAGTACAAATATTATTAAGGATATTAAATCTTAAAAAACTCATTTTAAGATCATCAGTAACGATAAGACCTTTATAGTTAGTTTCATCTATTAAACATTTATTAATAAATTTTTTATTAAGTGATGCCGGCTTTAAACCAAAACCTTTAATTCTAATATGACCGACCATAGTCGCATCTGCCCCCATCTTAAAAGCTTCTTTAAAGACCATCATATCTTCACTAAATAACATTTCTGTGTTTTTTATATATGGTATTAAAGCATGAGAGTCGGTTTTAGCAGATCCTTGTCCGGGAAAATGTTTAACAACGGGAATAATATTACTTTGCTCGAGTTCTTTCATAAACGAAAAAGCATATTTCATTACAATCTCTTTTGTATTTCCATAACTTCGATTACCTATTGCCTGATTTTTACTATTTCTATATATATCAAGTACGGGAGCAAAATTCATATTAACGCCAACAGATGATAAAACCAGAGAAGTAATTTTATTCCACTCATGAACCAAGTCCATATCATTAGTATCAGCTAATTTTTTAACATTATATAACCTGTTTATATCATCGGGAAGTCTATTAACTCTTCCATTTTCTTGATCAATAGAAATAAATAATGGAAATTTATTATCTTTATTTATTGCTTTTAACTCATTAATAAAGCTAGTCATTTCTTCTAAAGTAGAATAATTTTGCCGATACAAAACGACCCCCCCAATATGAAAATCTTTAATTAAAGTTTTTATCTCATCATTTAATTCCTTAGTATTTAAACCAAGAAGAATCATTTGACCTATTTTTTCTTCTAAAGTTAGTTTATTATTCAATTTAGTCACCTGTCCTTTAAATACAGATATAAATTAGCAATTAATCACTCAAAAGTCAATGTTTAATTGTTTTACAAGTAAAATAATATCTGGAGAAAATAGTTTTTTTAAAAATAATATGTTAATATCATTATAGGTGAGGCATATGTATCAAAAATATATTAAAAGAGTTTTAGATTTTATAGTAGCTCTAATATTAATTGTTTTACTTCTACCAATTATAATAATTACAGCAATTATGCTGAGAATTTCTTTAGATGAATTCTCTTTAACAGAAGCTAGTCCACGTGAAGGATTAAATCATAAACCTTTTAAAATGTATAAATTACGAACTAAAATATCCAGAACTAGAGGTTTACCAAAAGAATTTCGATATACTCGTTTATCTAGATTAATTGATATTTTAAGAATTAATGAATTACCACAGTTAATAAATATTTTAAAAGGAGATATGTCGTTTGTAGGTCCGAGACCTTTTTTAACAATAGATGATTTTGATCGCTTGGCAGTAAGTGAGAAAAGATATTTAGTAAGACCAGGTATATCAGGTCTGGCCCAAGTAAAAGGTGCAAGAGATATTACTCAAAAAGAGAAACTAGAATATGATATTATTTATCATGATAATTTATCTTTTATGCTTGATTTAAAAATATTTTTTTTAACTCCAATCGCTGTTTTAAAAGAATTATATAATTATTTAATGAAAAAACGAACTAAATAATAGTTCGTTTTTTATATTCATATGGTATCCTCGATACGATTCGAACGTACGACCGATGCCTTAGAAGGGCATTGCTCTATCCAGCTGAGCTACGAGGACATATCTCACAAGCAAAGTAATTATACTAAATTTTTGCTTATGATTCAAGATGTAATCAGTCTATTTTCATAATTTTCGCATATTTAGGGATTAATCCTTCTTTTTTATTACTTAAACTAGGCTTTATTTGAAAGACTCCAGGATAAGAGTTTCCTTCAATTATAACAGGACCATCACTAGTTATCGCAATATCCCAGCCAATATATTTAACATCTGGCACTACTTTCGAAGCTTTCTTTGCTAAGTCACAAGCATCAAAATATAAAGGGACTGTAAAACCTACTAGCTTTTCTTTTGTTATTGGGTGAATTGAATAAATATTATCTTCTTGATCAATTGCAGGAACGATGATTTTTCCTTTATCATCGGTAAAAGTATACATGCTGCCACTAGAAAAATTATCAGTCACTCCTCCATTACCAATTTTAAAAACTGAATTTAAAACATGTGATTCTTTCCCATCATAGAAAGTAAATAGTCTTAAAGTATTAACAGAATCTTTATAAAGCTTACTTATTTTAGGATGCTGCTTAATGCATTCTTCAACTAGATATTGCTTGTTTTTAATAAGCTTATTAAATAGCTTTATTAAATCGGTAGATTTACCGATAATGATTTTTTCGACTCCAACACCACCAACTCCATCAATTGGTTTTACAATCAGTTCTTTATTGTTTATTGTAAATTGTTTAAAAGCATTAAAATTATTTTCATTAATTAGTATATATTCTCTTTTTAAATAATCATTAAATATTTCATTAAAAATACCTTTATCATCAAATTTATAAAATGAATCCTGATTATTATATCTTTTAATAATTTGATTGTTTTTAGCTCTTGTTAAATAAGTTTTTCTACTCTTTTTAGTTAGTAAATAAAATTCAAATTCTTGATAGTCATAATATCCAGCTCCATATATAATACCTGATGCTAGAACATCAAAGAAAATATATATAATATTCTTTTTAGACTTTTTACTAACTTTATAGACTATTTTAAACATATTTTTATAATCCATTTTAAATATATATTTAAGTATTGTTTTAAATTTTCCCATTAAAAATCACATTCCTTATATAACCAATTTTATCATGGATATTTTTTTAAGTAAATAAAGCTTTTAAAAAACGACTTACTTTACCTACACCTTCATTTAAAACTAGATCTACCGCTTTACTAATTTTATCTCCTACTTTTGAATAAACATTTCGGTAATCAGGAACTTCAGCATTAATATAATCTTGGATATCAACTGCTTTTCCATCCGCAATATCTTTTTCAAAATTAAAGATAGCCTCACTTGTTAAAGCGGTATTTTTTTTAATATTTGTCTCATAATATCCAGTTTTTCCCGATACATAAACTGAAATAAATAAAATTAATAAGAAGTAAAATATATATTTAAATTTACTTGGTTTCTTTTTAGTTTCCATTTTTTTCTCCAATCTCACTTACTAGTGCTTCGGCAAATAGATTAACACTATTATAAACTTCATCTATTTTATTTCTTTGTCCTCCTATTTCTATTAAGATAGTATTGGCATTAAAATCTTGATTAAACTTGCCGTTTTTAGCGTAATATATTTTTTTTATTGCTTCTCTATAATTATTATTTAGATATTCTTGAAGACTTTTTACTAATTTTTCGTTTTCTAAATAGGTTTTATTATCAAGACCAATTACAAACATTAGCTTTGCATAAACAATATTATCTATAGTAGCTGTTCCTGAGACACTATCCCTATGAATATCAATAAAATATTTAATACTCGGATAATCTATAATTATATCTTCAAGTAGAAGTCTACTCGCTAAATAGGAACCACTATAACTCCAACCATTAATATTTAATATTTCTTTAATACTTGCCTCTTCAACTACCGAATAAATTCCTTTTTTTTCTAAAGCTTTTTGAAGCATTACTGATGCCATATAAACAGTAGGCGTAATATTATATTCTTTTAAAGCACCCGGATCATAATCTTCAGTTTGATGAGAATTATAAATATATATTAAAGGCTCTTTAACTATGTTAGAAACTGGTATTATTTCTTTATTAAAATTATATTCTAATTTTTTAAAATTACTAAATGATAATTTAAGAAAAGTATCTGGACTAGATAAATTCATATTCATTAAATCAATTATTGATATTTCACCAAGCATATTATTAGAGGCAATTGCTAAATATTCATTAACCCTTTTTTCATCAGTTAAGCTAATTTTATTTTTAAAAAGGAATTTAACCGTGGTAAAGCATGAAAAATAGACGATAAAAATACAAAGGATTATTTTTAAAATTAAATGTTTATTTCTTTTGCGAGCAATAAATCTTTTTTTCAAAGCAACATCACCATTACTAATATATAATTTTTAAAGAGAATTTTATGTCAAAAAAAATCACCAATTGGTGATTAATCTAGTTTAACACTAACTAGTTTAGATACTCCTGATTCCTCCATCGTTACGCCATATAGATGATTAAGGTATTCCATTGTTCTTTTTTTATGAGTAATAATAATAAACTGAGTATTTGTATCAAGTGACTTTAAATATGAGCCAAACATATCAACATTTACTTCATCTAAAGCAGCTTCTACTTCATCTAGAATACAAAAAGGTACCGTTCTAATATTAAGAATTGCAAATAGAAGGGCAATTGCGGTAAGGGTTCCTTCCCCACCTGATAAAAGACGTGTATTTTTAATATCTTTTCCCGGTGGCACGGCGTGAATTTCCAGACCAGTTGTTAAAATATTATCTGGGTCAGTTAAGATTAGTTTGCCTTCTCCACCTTTAAATAATTTTGTAAATACTTTTTTAAATTCTGAATTAAGCTCAGCAAAAGTAGTTGTTAGTTTTTCTTTCATAGTAATATCAAGCTCATCAATAACTGCTAGGATGTCTTCAATTGATGTTTCTAAGTCTGTTTTTTGACTATTTAAGAAGTTATATCTTGTACTGATTCTTTCATATTCAGCAATCGACCCAGTATTAACATCACCTAAAACTTTAATACTTGCTTTTAATTTATTTACTTTATTTCTCGCTGCCGCTTCTTCATCAAGAAGTTCATACTGAGCGCTTGCTTTTTCATATGTTATTTCATATTCTTCATTTAATCTTAAAAGTAAATTATCTAGTTTAAAATCAAGTTTAGTGATTTTAATTTCAACTTCTTTTAATAAGTTTATTTTTGTATTATATTCACTTGATGCTTTCTTAGAATTTCCTTCAAGTTCTCCTATCTCAGCATTAAGATCATTTTTTTCCATTTTTAACTTATTTAGTTTTAACTCAAGTTCATCAGCTCTTGCTTTAACTTTATAATATTTAGTTAAAATACTTTCTATTTCCTCATCAAGTTTATTATTAAGGATACCTTTTGTTCCTTTTGTCTCATTAGTTAAATCAGTTAAACTTAGTTTTAAATTATTATATTCTTGATTTTTTCTTAAAATTGTTTCTTTTAAAGAATTTAAATTGTTTGCCATATTAAATATTTTAGCTTCTAATACTTTTAAATTATAGTCAGCTTCTTTAATATTATTTTCTTGACTCGCAATCATATTTTTTTTATCTTTAACTTGCTTTAAAAGACTCTCTAGTTCAAATTTTTGATTTAGTATACCTAATGAATTTTTACTTGAACCACCGGTAATACTTCCTCCCGCTGATATTAGTTCACCATCAAGGGTTACTATTTTATACATGTAGTTAATTAATTTACCGAGTTTATTTGCCCCATTTAAATTTTTAGCAACAATCACATTTCCAAGCTGATTTAAAATAATATTTTTATAAATAGGTTCATATTTAACTAAATCAGATGCAACCCCTATAAATGAATCATCATTTTTTATTTTAAGAAAAGTATTACTATCTATTCCTCTTGGTTTAATAATGTTTATTGGAAAGAAAGTAGCCCGTCCTAAAAAGCCGGTTTTTAAATAATTAATAGCTTCTTTGGCAGATGCCTCATTATCAACAATGATAATATTAGATGAATATCCTAAAGCTGTATCAAGTGCGGTTCCATAAACTTCTTCAGTATCAATTATCTTACCAAGATAATTATGAATACCAGATAAGCGACTATTATTTATAACACTTCTAACAGCTGATGGTACTTTATAATCATTTTCAATATTTTCTTTTAAAATATCAACTCTGTTATTAAGTGATGCATTTTCTCTTATTAATTTAGTTAAATCTTTACCATAAACATCTTTTTGATAATTTAAATTATTAAATTCTTTAACTACTTTATCATAATTTAAAGTCTCAGTTTCAACTTCTATTTTACTTTCTTTTATATCTGTTTCAAGAACGTTTATATTATTAATAAGTTCAAGTTCTTTTTCTTTTAAAGCAAGAAGGTTTGCTTCTAATTTTTGATCATCAACAGCAAACTTTTGTCTTTCAATCATTACTTGTTTTTCACTAGTAAGAGTTGCCTCATCACTTTTTAGTTTAAATAGCTGATCACTTTTTAAACTTATTTCTTCTTCTAATTTTAATAATTTTAATTTTAAAGCACTAATTTTTGAATCATCTAGACTACTGGTTGTATCAATTTTTAATATTTCTTCATTTAAAAATTTTTCTTTTTCTTTTTCTACTTCATGTTCTTGATTAAATTTTTTTATATCATGGGCAATTAAAGCTATTTCTGTTTCCTTAAGCTCATTTTTATATTTTAAATATTTTTCAGCTGCCTCTGCTTGAATTTTTAAAGGCTCAAGATTAACAATTAACTCATCGATAATTAAATCAATTCTTGATAAATTATCATTGGTTTTATCTAGTTTTCTTAATGTTTCTTCTTTGCGTTTTTTATATTTTAAAACTCCGGCTGCCTCTTCTAAAATGCTTCTCTTTTCATCAGGCTTACTATTAACTATTTCACCTATTTTTCCTTGGCTAATAATTGATAAAGAGTTAACACTTGTCCCCGAATCAATAAATAAATTAGTAATATCTTTTAAACGAACATGCTCATTATTTATAAAATATTCGTTTTCGCCATTTGAATAAACTACTCTTTTAATTTCAATTTCCGGTAAATCACTTTTTAAATAGTTATCAGAATTATCTAAAGTAAGAGATGCCCACGCTCTTGATAAAGGTTTGCGTGATTTTGAGCCACTAAAAATAACATCTGACATGATACTACCGCCACGAAGATCTTTAACAGATTGCTCTCCTAATATCCATTTAACTGCATCGACAATATTACTTTTGCCACTACCATTAGGACCAACTATTCCAGTTATTCCCGATTTTATATCTATATTTGTTGCATCAGCAAAGCTTTTAAATCCATGGATGCTTATTCTAAGAAGTTTCACTTATTTATCACCTGCTTTTTTTAAGATTGCATCATGAGCAGCGTTTTGCTCAGCTTCTTTTTTACTTTTACCCTTGCCTTTGCCATAAACAATTCCGTCTACGACTGCTTCTATTTCGAAAACTTTATTATGAGCTGGGCCTTTTTCACGAAGAACATTATAAACAACTGTTTCTTTTGTTGTATGAACTAGTTCTTGCAAAGAAGATTTATAATCATGATTAAAACCCTCACCTTTTTCTAAATAAGGAAGAGTAATATCCATAACAAATTCTTTAGCTTTAACATAACCACTATTTAAATAAAGCGCTCCTATTACACTTTCAAATACATCAGCTGCGATTGATTCAGTAACACCTTTTTGGAGTCCTTGAGCAAGTTTTATTTTAGGAATTATTCCCGCATCTTGAGAATAAATATAAAGGGCACTTTCACAGACAAAAGATGCTCTTATTTTCGACATCTCACCTTCTGATAATTTAGTTTTTTTATAAAAATAATCACTAATAATTAGTTGAAGGACCGCATCTCCTAAAAATTCTAATCGCTCATAATGCTCTCCCCCATGCTCATAAGCATAAGATGAATGCGTAAGGGCAATATTTAACAATTTATTATTTTCTTTAATATTATATTTTGTAAGTTTCATTATATCCACCGTTATCATTATACATCAGCAATAAGAAAAAAACCAGTTTTTTAAAATTTATGGTATAATTTTTTTTGGATTACAATTTTATGGGAGCTGTATAGAATGAAATTACTTCTTGGTTTAAACTACAAATTTTTTAATAAAAATGCCCATTACTTTATAAGTAAAATCGAAGAAAATGATTTATATAATAATATTGATGGGTTTGAAATACTATTTGATTTTAAAAATAAAAAACATTTAACTTTTGTCGAAAATATTATTCCTTATTGTCTAAATGATAATTATTTGTTACAATTCCACGGAATAAGTGATTATGATTTAGATACTCAATATGAATATCTTGATTATCTTCATATAATTTCTTTAAAATTTGGTACAAAAATAAATGTTGTCATGCATCCACTTATTGCCAATGACATTAATACTTCTTTAGTACACACTAATTTATATTTTTCTAATATATTAAATTATATATTTTATAATGATTTAAACATAAGTGTCTCGATTGAAAATTTAACTGCATTTAACGATATAACTTTATCTAAAGAATTTTTATTACCAATACTTGCTAATAATATAGAATTAAACTATACATATGACTTAGGTCACGAATTATTCGAATATGGTCAGATAACTGATTTAGATGAAATCTTAATTACTAAATTAACTAATGTCCACATTCATAATTTTTTTCATGATGTTTCTCATTTAGCACTTGATAAAAACGATGATAATAAAGATCAATGGTTAAAATCTATTCTTTACTTAAAAAAAATAAATTATAAAGGTCCAGTGGTCTTAGAATATGATTTTAATTTACTAGGTAGTAATTATAATGAAGCATTACATAATTATATTAAACATGCAGACTATATTAAAGATTATTTAAATAACTAATAGGCTTTCAAAAAGTAAAATTTTGTAGTAAAATTACTGTAGGTGATGAAATGAATAAATTATTGATTAGAATAATAAAAATATATCAAAGTATGCCAATAAGTACCCATAATAAATGTAGATTTAAGCCGACATGTAGCCAGTATATGATTGATGCAATTAATATGTATGGATCATATAAAGGTTTAAAATTAGGTATTAAAAGAATTTTAAGATGTCATCCATTTGGTAAATATGGTTATGACCCAGTAAAGGAGAACTTATGAAAAAACATTTAAAAATAATTGCTATAATAAGCATGCTACTTATTTTATCTGGCTGTTCTTTATTTAAAAAAGATCAGTTTGAAGGTGCTACTATTTATACAACAGCTTATACAATTGAATATATTACAAATCAATTATACGGAGAGTACTCAGATATTTATAGTATCTACCCCGATGGAATTGAAATAGAAGAATATGAAATCACTAATAAAAAAATTAATGAATTTAGTAGATCTAATCTATTTATTTATAACGGGTTAAGTCCTGAAAAACAAATAGCTGCATCACTTGTTAATAAAAATAAAAAATTAAATATTATTGATGTCTCAAGAGGTTTAGAAATTAAGAGTGAGGCTTTAGAACTTTGGATTAGTCCTTCAAATTGTTTAATGATTGCCCAAAATATAAAAAACGGCTTAAAAGATTATATTACCAATACTTCAATATTAGAAGCAGTAGATAATAATTATGAAGAATTAAAAATTACAATATCTGAATTTGATGCTCAGCTTAAATTAATTGCTGAGAATGCAGCTAATAAAACCCTATTTACATCTGGTTCTGCTTTTGACTTTTTAAGTAAATATGGCTTCGAAATCATTAATATTAATGATGAGGAGAATTTATCCGCAAATACTAGTAGAGCAAAACAAGCTTTTAATAATAAAGAAAATAAATATTTATTTATTTTATCTGGAACGGGCGGAGAAGATGAAAATATAGTTAGTATGGTTAGTAGTGGTGCAAGTATTTCCGTAATTAATAAAATGGCTAACATAAGCGATGAGGAAAGAAGAGACGGAGCAAATTATATTTCCTTTATGAAAGATTTCATAGAAGCTATTAAATCAGAAGTTTATTAAACTGCAAATAGCTGTTTTTTTGTATACTGCATCAGAGGTCATTGACTTTAGATAATAATTATTGTAAAATCTTCATATGGACATGGAGCAGTACTCAAGCGGCTTAAGAGGCGCCCCTGCTAAGGGCGTAGATCGGGTAACCGGTGCGGAAGTTCAAATCTTCTCTGCTCCGCCATATTTTTTTGTCTCCTTAGCTCAGTTGGTAGAGCAATCGCCTCTTAAGCGATGGGTCGTGGGTTCAAATCCCCCAGGGGACACCAAAACTATATTGATAAACTTTATTGATGATAGAGTTTGTTTTTAACTTATCTTTCAAAATCTAGGTGAAATTGTTCTAAAACACTTAAAAAACGTTAATATTTCCTTAAATTTACTACTTTTAAAGCAAAACAGTCTAAAAACGGTTGCAAAACAGGCTCTTTTATTATAAAATGAAATAGGCTTTTTGATTGGACCTGTAGCTCAGTTGGTTAGAGCGCACGCCTGATAAGCGTGAGGTCGATGGTTCAAGTCCATCCAGGTCCACCATTTAAATATGGCCCGTTGGTGAAGAGGCTTAACACACTGCCCTTTCACGGCAGCATTCATGGGTTCGAATCCCGTACGGGTCACCAAATTTTAAAACAAACACTGAAATTAAATAAGTGTTTTTTTTTATGATATAATTTTTTTGTCAGATAATGATGCATGTCATTCATATATGAAATTATATTATAAGAGGTAAAATTATGAATTATGATGAACAAAATTTTGTTAAGCTAAACCCAAATGTGTTTATATTACCAATTATTGCTCTTGTAGGTATATATGGATTTTATTTTAAAATATACATACTAACTTACATTGCTGGTATTATTATGACACTAGGAATACCGGTAAAAGGTAGCGATAATTGGCTGGCAAATAATTGAAGACTTTTGGTTAGGTGCGGCAATTGGTATGTGTGTTGAAGAAATAGTAGTTACCATGGGTGGTTTAATTATGCTAAAATCATTAAATAAATAAGTAAGTTTTTGATCTACTTCTTAAAAATAAATATTCCTGCTAACATAAGAAGTACTCCTACTAGTTTAGTCCACTGGAAAGCGACTTGATTAGTTCCAAATAATCCAGCTACTTCTATTAAATAAGATATGATTAGTTGAGCTAGTAAAATAAGCATTGTAGCATGAGCCGGTCCCAGTTTATCTATTCCTTTAATGACTGTAAAAGTAATAAAAGCTCCTATTATTCCGCCAACTAAATATAATTTATTATCAACTTGGAAAACGCTAAACATGTTTTTATGACCAGTAAAAAACCACATAATAATACAAACTAGAAAAGCACTTATATGAACCCAGACACTTGCAATCCACATACTTGATGATTCCATAAGCCTTGTATTAAATACTCCTTGAATACTCATTAATATTCCTGCAAGTATTGCAAAAATTATTCCCATATTTCCTCCATGCTTTTTTATATTGTACCCGAAAATATATTTTTAATTTATTACTTCATAGAAAAAGCAGTAAGATAATCAAACTGCACATAGAATATATTCGGTTGGAACTAATCTTCCCCCATAATATCTTAAATAAAATTTATATTTAGGATTTAAATAATATAGCATTTTGGGAATTTGCCATAAATGATTATTATTATGATAAACACTTATCGCAAGTTTCGGTTTATATTTTGTAATTTTATTTTTTAAACCAAGTAAAGCTTTAAGCTCTCCACCTTCAATGTCCATTTTAATGAATGTTACTCTTCCCTTTATATCATCATCAATTTTTACAGTCTCTACTTCAATATCACCTTCTTCTATAACTTGAGTAACAGAAGAGGTTTTTTCACTATTAATAAAGCCTTTGGAATTTAGATCTGAGGCTGCTCTATCTCTTATATAAACATTACTTAAATTAAGTTCTTTAATAGTGCTATTTAAATATTTAATATTATCTGATACCATCTCATAACAATATATTTTTTTATATTTTTGTTTGCCAAAGGTATCAATATATTTAGCAACAGTATCCCCCGTATAAGCTCCAACATCGATAAATACTTCATCTTGATTGACAGATATTAAATCTAAATCAAAATATTGACTATAAGTATTATCAATTAATTTACTGATTTTATTATCATCAATCATTAGCCAGTATGTTAAAATATTTAAAAGAATAAGTTTTGATTTATAATCATTTAAAATATTATAAAACCATTCAAAATCTTTTTGATGATAAATTAGTGCCTTAGCATTATTTTCAATTAATTCTAAATCATTATTATTTAAATCGATACATCCCCATAATTTATACTGATTATAATAATTAGTAATAGTATAATACTTCTTTAAATTAGAAGATTTAAGATATAAAAAGTTTTGTTTAATCGCATCTATCATTTCTTCAAGGTTTCGTTCTTTAATAAATTCCATTAAATAATAAAATCTTTCATCTATTTTATTTTTTATCAATATTATCACCTTTTATATTTTATGATGATACCTTGAAAAAAGTTAGTTTAATTACTAACTTTTTTAATATTACTAATATCTAGTCTTGCCCAAACTTTATAATTATTATTTCTAAGTGCGCTGAGTACTGCCGTATTTCTTTCTGGTTCAAGCTTAGTTATATAGTAAACCTCATCATACTGAATTAAGCTTCGACCTTGCCAGTTTACAAGTTTTATTGGCACTACTTTATCATATAGTTTTAGATTAGTTTCATCATCACTAGTATATTTAAGGGGTTTGTAAGTCTTTAAAGTCTCCGGATTAACAATTTGATCATCATCAAAGTAAGTATAATGAATTGGACTCACTTTAGTTCCATCTAACCAGACATCATAGTGAAGATGTGCTCCAAAAGAATATCCGCTATTATTCATTCTAGCTAAGACTTGTCCTTTTTCTACAACATCCCCAACTTTAACTAAAATACTGCCTTTTTTTAAGTGGATTACTCTTGTTGTTAGTTTATCTTTATGCTGAATTTTAACTAAGTTGCCAGCATCAGCTTTATTATTTAAATTATTTTCTTTACCATCAACAACTGCTATTATTCTGCCATTTGCTGGAGCGTAAACATGGACATCATTTCCTCCATAATTTCTACTCCATCCTAAATCTATTGCCGCATGATTTGGTCTAGAAGGTGTTCTATAACCACTTGTTATTGCAATATAATCAAGAGGATATCTTAATTTAATCACCTTGATCACCATCATTTATTTCATGATTATGAATATGTTTATCATCATATGTTTCTTCTGTTTCGATTTCTTCTAAAGCCAGTAGCTCAGCTATTTCTTCTTGAGTTAAATTATTCAATATTTATCACTTCCTTATAATAACTTTTACTGGATATTTGTAGTAATGTACCTAAAAATGTTGTAATTACGGCAATAGTTCCAACTACTTCTTCTCCAAAAGGAAGGTTCCAGATATTTGCTAAGGCAAAGTATAAAGAGCTAGTAGCTGGTAAAACAATACTAGCTATAAATTTTAGTGTATCATACAGTTTATTACTTATATTAATCACCCTTTCATTTAAAACCTAATTTTATTAAAATTAAAGTAGTTAGTGTAGTGATAATAACCGTTAATATTATTTTAATCATATGATTCCAGCGGTTTCTTGGAATGTTTTCAAGTTCTTTTAACCTAGCAATTACATCGACCATGTCTTTACGCATATATTTGATTTCTAAGGCTATTTCTTTAATTGAAACAACAATCCCATTAATGTTTTTAATTTCCTTTTCTAAATGATCTATTCTACAAGTATTACTTTTATGTCTTTCTTCAATACTAGTTAATCTTTCATATGTCTTTTCGTCTTTTATTTTATCACCCACTAATATATTGTACGAAGATATAAAAATATGAAGTAATTAGATTAATCTAGAATAAAGAAAAAAGATATCTATTTAGATACCTTTGTTAAACTAAGTTCAGTTTTATCTAGTATTTCTTCATCATTTATAGTTTTAGCTTCGATAATAAAATATAATCCTTCATCAAACGCTTCTTTATTTTCTTTAGAAAAAAATCTTTTTATATTATAAGGTTCCGATATATTAAAAGCACTCATTTCATTAATAAGTTCTTTTAAAGAAATACCGGGTGCATTACTGCCAGTTTTAACGATTAGAGGTGATAAAATATTATCTTTAAAAATATAATAACCGATTACATATTCAGTAACTAAATCTTCTTCTTCTCTAGTGTACTCAATATCAGATCCTATTAATAAATTAACATCATAATTTAAACTAATTACACCGTTTAAAATAGTTACATAATCACTTACTCCACTAAACATATAACTTTTACTTGATTTCATTAAATGATTACAATATAAAAGTAAAATGAATATTATTAAGATTAAAGTTATAATTAACAGTCTAACTGAATTAAAAACTTTTTTTAAACTCTCTTTAACTTTGCTTTTCTTCTTCTTTGTCATTTACTACACTCCTACTATCTAATTCAATATTTAGAATATCTTCTAGATTAATTATTTGACCAGGGTTTATTGAACTACTAGCCACTTTTCCAAATCCATATATATTATAGTTTATTTTTAAAAGATTAGCTAGATTAATTATTTCACTACTTTTCCAACCAATAACATCTGGCATGAGGTATTCACTGCCTGTTGTTAAAAGAAGTATTTTAGTTCCATAGATAACTTTAGTGTTTTTTAAAATAGATTGATTAATAATAACATCACCACTGCCAATAATTATTGGCGTAAGACCTAATGAATCAAGACTCTCTTTAGCGTCTTCTGTAGAATAATTAATATAATTTTTAACAGTAATTATTTTATTTTGATCAACTTTAGATTCGTGCTCACTTATGTTTTTATATTTTGCAATGGATTCAACAACCGATTTAGTTATTTTTCCTAAATCAGATGATGAACCAATAAAATCTTTAACCGAAAAGTAAATAATATACTCGGGATTTTCTTTAGGAAAAACGCCCGAAAAAGACCTAATATTATTAAATGTTCCTGATGTATATTTGCCATCAGGTTTTGTATACTGAGCAGTTCCGGTTTTACCAACTAAGGTAAGAGTATCAGTATGATAGCCGGTACCAGTTGCACCAGTATCTTCATTATTAACAACTAAATCCATTAAATCTAAAATTTTAGTAACTGTTTCTTTGCTAGCAACTTGATTTATTTCGGTTTTTTGACCTTCATAAACAACAACACCCGTATTTGGATCAACTATTTTCGAAATAAGATATGGCTTCATTGTCGTTCCATTATTAGTAAGAGCAGTAAGGGCCATTATATTTTGAATTGGAGTTGTAGTTATTCCTTGACCATAAGCTGCACTTGCTAGCTCTGACTCATAGATTAGTTCAACTGATCCATCATATTCATTTGGAAGTTCAATTCCGGTTTTTTGATTAAATCCAAGATTCTCATAAAAATCAGTTAAATAATCACGGCCAACATTTTGACCAATTCGAACAGCAGCTGTATTAGAAGAATAAACAAAGCCTTTATCGTAAGAAATTTCTCCCCAACCGTGATTGTTCCAATCGCTTATTTTATAATCATCGACAATAATATTACCTGATTGATATAGTTCATCACCATTATATTTTCCGCTTTCAATTGCTGCCATATACGAAAATATTTTCATTGTCGAGCCCGGTTCATAAGCATAAGATGTCAGTGGATTGCTATAATTTTCAATTTCTAGAATATTTGGATCAAAACTAGGATAAGAGCTTGATGCTATTATTGCCCCAGTTTTAGCATCGGCAATCGTAAAAGTAGCCCAATCAAGCCCCTTTTTTTCCATTTCAATAATTGCATTTTCTAAATACATTTGAATATTAGAATCGATAGTCAAGTAAACATCATTGCCATCACTTGCTGGCTCGATAACCTCAGGTTTACCAGCCATTTTATAACCATAGGCATCTTTTTCATAAGTGATTTTACCATCTATTCCTTTTAGCATTTCATCATATTTTAGTTCAATACCCATTTCACCAGCAATTAGACCGTCATCATTTTTTCTAGCATAACCAATTAAATAAGAAGCAAAATCGCCATTAGGATAATCTCTTTTAGAATCTTCGACAAAATCTATCCCCGGTAAGTCTAGAGCTTCAATTGCTTGTTTTTTTAGTTCGGTTATAGCCCTTCCACTTGTCCCAAATTCAACTTGATATTTATCTTCATTAAGACGTCCTAAAATATATTCTTCACTCACATTAAGTAAGGGACTTAAATTTTTGGCGGTCATTTCTTTTTCGACTACATGATGGGGATTATCTATATCAGTTGTTCTTGATTCTGATAAATACGCAATAACAGTATATGAGCGGACATCACTAGCAAGGACTTCCTTATTAACATCATAAACACTTCCTCTACTTGCCCTTATGGTTTTAGATGTAGTTCTAGTTGAAAGTGCTAAGGCTTTTAAATCAATGCCATCAACAGATGGAGAAATAGCTACATAAACTATTTTTACACATATTAAAACAAATAAAAGAACAATTAAAATTAAAAAATATTCATTTAATTTTACGCAATTGTTCTTTTGTTTCATTATTAACCACCATCTATTTTATTACAATAATATTATCATTAATATAGCTTAAACCAAATTCTTTAGCAACGCCTTGAATATTTGATAAACTAGCTAGTTCATTAATTTTCATCATTAAGCTTTCATTGATTGTATCTTGTTTTTCGACTTTTGATTTAATTCTTTCTACTTCAATATTACTTCTTGAGAGAATACTTTTTGAAAAAACTACAACAAGTGGGGTCAGAAGTGCTAGACTTATTAAAATTGTTAGCATAACTTTATCTACTCCACGTAATTTTAATTTTTTTTGTTTAGCCATTATTATATCCTCTCTACTATTCTTAATTTAGCACTCTTACTGCGGCTATTTTCTTTTATCTCAGCCTCAGTTGCGAGTAGCGGTTTATTGGTAATTAGTTTAAGTTTAGGCATATATTCATCTGGTATATTAGGAAGCCCTTTAACTAAACTATTAATTTCACTGTTTTTCTTAAATATTTTTTTAGCAATTCGATCTTCAAGTGAATGAAATGATATTACACAAATTCTTCCCTTAGGATTAAGTAAATCAATTGCTGATGCAAGTGTTTCTTCTAAAACTTCTAATTCATTATTAACTTCAATTCTAATTGCTTGAAAGATTTGTCTTTCGGGATGATTTTTTAGAAAGTATTTAACCGGTACTGAGTATTTAATAATTTCTACTAACTCTTTTGTCCTTTTAATCGGTTTTTTCTCTCTTGCCTTAACAATATTTTTAGCAACTGATTTAGAAAATCTTTCTTCACCATATGTATAAAATATTTTAGTTAAATCATCTTCACTATAATTATTAACAATGTGCTCTGCTGTTTTAGTATTTTGTTTATCCATTCTCATATCAAGTGGGGCATCATTCATAAAAGTAAAACCACGATCTTTATTATCAATTTGCGGACTAGATAGTCCTAAATCAAAGATAATTCCATCGACTTTAGTTATTCCTTCAGCAGATAATGCTTCTTTTAACTTACTAAAGTTTGCATATATGATTTTAAAGTTATTACTAACTTTGGATAATCTTTTTTGACCAAAAGAAATTGCATCTTCATCTTGGTCAAAGGCGAATAGGAAACCCCTTCTTAATCGCATTAATATTTCTTCTGAGTGACCACCATATCCAAGTGTTGCATCGACATATATTCCATCAGGATTAATATTTAAACCATCCAGTGCCTCTTTTTTTAAAACACTATAATGTTTCATAAGAACCTGTAGCAAATAAATTTTCAGCAATATCAGATAGATCATCTTCATTAGTTGTTAAAAATTCTTCCCATGCATGACTTGACCATATTTCAAGTCGGTCGTTTGCGCCGATTATAACGCATTCCTTTGTTAAACCGGCGTAACTAACCAGTGGGGAGGTAATGTTTATTCTTCCTTGTCGGTCGAACTCACATTCAGCAGCGCCTGATAGAAAGAAGCGGGTAAAATTACGAGCATCCTTATTGGTAAAAGGTAATTTCTTTAAACGCTCAACAATTTTATTCCAATCCTCGCTTGAATAGATAAATAAACATTTATCAAGTCCGCGAGTTATGATGAATTTTTCACCTAGCTCATAACGAAATTTACTAGGGATAATAAGGCGACCCTTATCATCAATGTTATGGTGATATTCACCCATTAACATAAAAATCCCCCACTTTCTTCCACAACATGTCACTGTCTACCATTATATTACATGATAAACCTAAAATATGCAAGACCATTTTTGGGATATTAATACTTTTTTAGTCAGTTGACAGTTTTATGTCAAATAAAAAAAACAAGAAAATTTCTTGTTTAATTAATTTTTGAAAATTGCGAATTATATAACTCTGCATAGTGTCCATTTATTTTAAGTAGTTTAGCATGGGTTCCTTTTTCAACAATATTGCCATCTTTCATTACGAGTATCATATTTGCATTTTTAATCGTTGAAAGTCGGTGGGCAATAACAAAGGTAGTACGTCCTTTCATTAGTTTATCCATTGCCTTTTGAACTAATACTTCCGTTCTCGTATCAACATTACTTGTTGCCTCATCTAATATTAAAAATGGTGCATCACTAATCATCCCTCTGGCAATGGTTATTAATTGTCTTTGCCCGGCTGAGATGCTTTCCGAATCAATTATTTTATGGTCAAGACCACTGCTTTGCGTTTTAATAAAATGATCAAGTCCAATTTTTGTACAAATTTCTTTGACAGTATCATCAGATACATTCTTTTGGTTATAAACAATGTTTTCTCTGATTGTTCCATCAAACAACCATGTATCCTGGAGAACCATAATAAACAAATCACGAACATTTTCTCTAGTTAAATCACGAGTAGAAGTGCCGTCAATTAATATATCACCATCTTTAATATCATAAAACCTCATCAGTAAATTAACTAAAGTTGTCTTTCCGGCACCAGTTGGTCCAACAATCGCAACTTTTTGGCCAGCTCTAACTTTTACACTAAAGTTTTGAATAACTAATTTTTTAGAATTATAACCAAAATTTACATCTTTAAATTCAATATTACCTTTAACATTTTTAGCTTTTAAGCTTTTAGTTTTAGTCTTATTAATAATCATTTCCTCTTCTTCTAAAAATTCAAAGACTCTTTCTCCAGCTGCAGCTGCACTTTGAAGTTGTCCTAGCCCCATGGCAATCTGGCGAAGTGGTCCAGAAAAGATTCTTACGTATAAAATAAACGCTATTATTACTCCAAAAGTAATCACGCTTTGACTTGCAAGAACTGCTCCGACAACACAAACTGCAACATAACTAAAATCTCCTGAAAAAATCATAATTGGCTGCATTATTCCTGATAAAAACTGGCTTTTAAGATTCGCTTTGTATTCTTTTTCATTATAGAAATCAAACTTTCTATTTGAACTTTGCTTGCCATTATAAACTTTTACAATCGTATGATTAGAATATATTTCTTCAATATGACCATTCAAATCACCTAAAGCATTTTGTCTTTCAATAAAATATTTCTGACTTTTACCTAAGATAATTATCATTAAAATAAAGCCAATTATTGTTGATAAGATAGTTGTTATAGCGAGAATAAAATTCGTATAAAACATCATTATTAAGACACCAATAAGAAGTGCGATAGCATTTATTAAAGAAACTATATTATTTTGAAGAACCTGATTAATTGTATCAACATCATTAGTTATTCTTGATAAAATATCTCCATAACTATGATTATCAAAATATTTAAGAGGTAATTTATTTATTTTACTTGATATATCCTCTCTTAAATTTCTAGAAAATTTATTAGCTATATTTGCCATAGTTAAACCAACTATTAAAGTTATTGCAGAGCCTGTTAAATAAATCAAAAATAAAATAATAGCTATTTTTTTAATTTCAGAAAAGTTAATTGAAGATGTTAAACCCGTTGATATGATATCAGTTAACTTACTAATTTGATTAGGCGCGATAATTGAAATAATTGAGCCTATAATTGATAAAAGTGCGCAGAAAATAATAACTAATTGATATTCTTTCCCATAAATAAATATTTTTTTGATAGCTTTAGTAAAATTTCGAGGTTTATCTGCAGTTGTAGTTCCGCCTTTCACAGCGCCTCTTCGAGGAATTTTCATTTGATTATTTTTCATACTTTGAGCTCCTTTTCACTTAGCTGAGTTAGGGCGATTTCTTTATATACCTTGCAAGTCTTAAGAAGCTCTTCATGAGTTCCCAGCCCCACACTTTTGCCTTTATCTAAAACTAAGATTTGATCAGCACTAAGGATTGTTCCTATTCTTTGCGAAACGATTATGCAGCTTGCATCTTTAGTATGTCTCTTTAATTCTTCTCTTAGTTTTAAATCAGTTTTATAGTCAAGAGCTGAGAATGTATCATCAAAGATATATATTTCTGGTTTTCTAAAAATTGCTCTAGCAATTGATAATCTTTGTTTTTGACCACCAGAAACATTGGTTCCCCCTCTAGCAATATGAGAATCATACTTGCCATCTAATTTCTCAACAAATTCTTTCGCTTGAGCTATTTCGATCGCTTTTTTTAACCTATCTTGAGTAATTTTAACATTACTAATTCCATAACCAACATTTTCATTAACTGTTCCACTGAACATTCCTGCCTTTTGGGGAACATAACTTATTTTATTATCAAGAAATGATTGTTTATATTTTTTTACATTAATATTATTAACTAAAACTTCTCCATCAGTTGCATC
>JAQVWT010000047.1 GCA_028709545.1 Bacilli bacterium | reverse complement strand
CCATATGCACCCTTTATGTTTGAATTAATTTGACTTTTAAGAAAAAACAGTTAAAATAAGTTAAATAAAAAAAATCAAATTATTCCAACTAAGTAATAATTTGATTTTTTAGGTTGGGAAGAAAAATCTTCCCGTGTCCCCATCCAAAGGAACGTGTTTATGATATCAATAAATTCTAATAAAATCAATCCCCTAATTGAAAATTCTATCCGCCACAATAAAGTTGCTGTAGAACTAATAAATAAAAACATTAATATTATTAAGGACTTTTCTAATATTTTACAAAATATAAATATTATTGAATTTGATAAATCTTTAGAGAATCATTTAGAAGATGATTCAGCTCTGCTTTATTTATTAAAGTCTTATGAAGCCTTTTGTCAAATAAATGATTTTAATTCTTTAACTTGCCCTTGTTGTAAAAACAAGAGATGTCTAAGCTATCATAAAACTTATAACAGAAATATAGTATTCTATATTAATAATTATAAAATAGAAGGACTTATAGCTTTAACGGTTCTAATATGTAGTATTTGTATGAAAGAGGATAAACAAAAATATCATGCTCTTATCCCGGATTTTATTTTCCCTTATCATGCTTATTCTACAGATACTATAATTAAAACTTTATATAATATATTAATAAAAAAAATTAAAGTTAGCGAATTAATTAAATCAATACAGATCAGTCATCAACTTCTTTACAAATGGATTAAAGGTCTTTATACTTATTCTATTCCTTCAAGTATTGTTTTACAAGTAAAAGCAGATGTTATAACAATAATAGAATGTCTATATTTATTAAAATCTTCATTCCTACTTGATTATTATCAAACGTTTGACCATCCATTTTTTTTATTTAAACCAACTTGTGTTCCTTTATCAGTAACCCCTTAAGGGGTTTGAATAACTATTGAATTTCATTTATATTTTTCTTGTTTTATAATACGAAATAAGAAATGGAGGTGAAATTTTATGGAGCAATCTTTAAGAGATGAGCGTAATAACAACTTAGCTCTATTTCGTTATGGATTAATCGCACCAGTTATTACTAATACACATAACGAAAAAAGTGAATTTGAATATTTTTCTAAAATATCTGCTAACAAATTTTCTTTTGAGGGAAAAGAGGTATCTCTTAACCCTTCAACTTTAAAATATTGGGCTTATAAATATAGAAAAGAAGGATTTGAAGGGTTAAAAAGAAAAACTAGAACTGACTTCAAGTCTACTAGAAAAATATCTGAAGAAACTAAAAATGAGATTGTTAGTATTAAAAATACATATCCTCATATAACTGCTACATTAATCTATAAAAAACTTGCGGAAACAGGTTTTATTAATCCAAATGATGTATCTTTATCTACGGTTACTAAATATATAAGAGATAACCCTAGTCTTTTCGAAGAAACAAACCACATTGATAGAAAAGCATTTGTTATGGAATTTGCTAATGATTGTTGGCAAGCAGACACATCACATGGAGCGTATTTGACTATAAACAACAAAAAGGAATTAACTTATCTCATTGCTATAATTGATGATGCTTCTAGAATTATTGTTGATGCTAAGTTTTACTTTAATGACAACGCTCTTAACTTCCAAGAATCTTTTAAAAGAGGAATTAAAAAATATGGAGTACCTAAAAGACTTTTTGTTGATAATGGATCTTCATATAAAAATAAGCAATTATCAATAATTTGTGCATCTATAGGTACAGTTTTAATCCATGCACGCCCTTTTAGCGGCGCTTCAAAGGGGAAAATTGAAAGGTTCTTTCATACACTTAAAGCTTCTTGGCTTAGAGGGCTTAACTGGAATGAAATCCCATCTATAGATGCATTAAATGAACTGCTTGCTGAATTTATTAATGAATATAATTCTAAAGAGCACAGTTCATTAAACTATGACGGTGAAAGTCTTACTCCACACACTAGATGGTTTAAAGATCAAAACTTAATCAAAAAATTTGATAATGATTTTATCGATAACTGTTTTTTACACACTGCTTACCCCACAATTAGAAGCGATGCCATCGCTCATATTAAAACTCGAGATTTTGAAGTAGATATGAAATACATTGGTAAAAAAATGACAGTAAAATATAATCCGAATGACTTTTCTGAAGCTTGGATATATGAAAACGATAAACCAGTTGAAAAGATAAAAGAAGTTGATAGAGTAGCAAACTCAAAAGTAAAAAGAAAAACTTCTATTTATTAATAAAATAAAAAAAGGAGGATAGAAAATATGTATTTAAGTTTCTTCGGTATGGAGTTTAATCCTTTTGACAAAAGTATTGATACGAAACATGCATTTGAAACAGAAGATTTTAAAATCGTGAAAAACCGCTTAGAATTTTTAAAAGATAATAAAGGCTTAGCTTTAATCACTGGTGTGTCTGGTGTCGGTAAAACCTTTTCTATAAGAGCTTTCTTAAGTTCTTTAAACCCAAACTTGTTTAAAGTCATTTATATTCCAATGTCTACACTAACAGTTATGGAATTTTATAGACAAATATGTTTAGAGCCTTTGAACAGCAGGTTACGAACTGAATATATAACTTTCTAAATATATTTTATCACAATTATATAAATTTTACTTTAGTAAATCAATAAAATCAGATAAAATTTTAGCTAATTTATCAAAATTATAGGAATCACTAATTGAAGGTATATGAATAAAAATCATTTTTATTTTCAAATTGTTTTCTTTGATATATTTTAAGCCTTCAAAGTAAATATTATTGCATAAATATGCCCCTGCGCTTTCAGACAATTTATATTCTATATTTTGCTCTTTTAAATATTCTGTAAGTTTAATATATGGAAAAGCTGTTTTTAATTTTTCTTGGTCTTTATTAGCAAACAGCTCTATTACAATTTTGTTTGTATCTGATTTTTGTCCTAAAGCAACAATATATTTATAATTGTTTCCATCAATTTCTTTTTTTAATTCTTTTCGGCTTGTTATAAAGCTATTTGTTAAATACAACTTGTCCATATTATTATTACGGATCTTGTGAAGTAATAAAGAAGAGGAATTGTTCTTACCTTTAAATGAAGTAGTCAAAACACTAGATTTAATTCCTCTTAACTCTTTCTCATCATTTTCAATTTTTAATTGCACTTTTTCAGCATTAATTAAAATATCATCTAAAAATTTATTCATAATTGAGCAAGCTGTCCACACATCAAGATTTGAATAAGTTAGAAAAAAATATGTTGAAATCGATACCAAAGATATTGCAACATTTTGTATTGGTATAGATAATCCATAATTTGACGGTCCAACTAATTTTAGCTTTTCCATATTCGGAATTAAACCTAATGATTCTTCACTTGCTTTATGATTACCATGTATATAAGATGACGATAATTTGTAGTATCCATATAAATGATCCATTTGAGTTTTTTCTTTCAAATCCCAAAATGTGACTTTTTTATCATTAAACTTATTACTTGCCCAACCATAATCTCCGTTAGCATAGTTTTTACCATATTTTTTAATTATAGTATCGTAATTAGATTTTAAAATTTTATAAGAATCATCGGTATGTGATTGGTGTCCCCTTTCTCTAGAATTTGTTTCATCAATGTAAGATTGAATATGATAGTATTCTAAATATCTTTCACATAATTCCGAATCATCTTCTTCATATAAAAACTTCCCAACAACTGACAATTCGTAAATTGTTCTCCAACGACTAAATGCACCATCGGGATATCCATTTTTAAGTAGTGTTAAACACTCTCTAGAAGTAAGTAATGCTCTAGCATGAATGTTATGTAGTGAGTTAAATAATAAATTGTTTTCTTCTAGTGCACTATCAAAAAATGTTTCAGTAAATGAATATGCATATGCATAGACCAATTCTATTAAGGTTTCAAGACAATCAATAGGTTTTTTCCAAGTTTTATATAGTCTACTATTGTAATAATTTGTTTCATCTCTTACAGATTTCAATACATTTGCTTTATCTTCATTAAAACCTTTATAAAGAACTTTAGATCCACTTTTAATGGAATGTTGTAATAATTCAATAATATAATTTGGATTTTTCTCAATCTTTTTTTCTATTAAATCTTTATTTTCCTTGATTAATTGTATAAATGCATCTTGGTAATCATTCATCATAATCCTCCTTAATAGAAATATATATACATTTTATCATACTTTTAATAAAAGAAAACTCTATTATAATACCAAAAAAATCCGTATTAAATTAGATTCGTTTGATTTTATTATAGAGTCCTGAAGGATTAAGTATGACAACCTTATATGCTCAAAATTGGGTAGTAATGACTACTAACTATATTAATGATATTATAGATTTTGAAAAAATAAATCTTTAGATTCATACTATATTCTCTTTTAGCAAATCATTTAATAAAGAGATGGATTCGAATTTTGCTGTAAATTGAAACTTTTCTAAAGACTCATTAATTTTTTTTATTAATACTTCTAAATCACTTATATTTACTTTACCACTAATATAATATACACCATCAATAATTAACGGAAGATTAATAGATTGGTTAAAATCACTATTGATAAATTTATTTTGCTTATTTCCTTTATTTTTATAGTATTCTATTTCGTGCTCTGATGCATCTCTCAACAATTTAATGTTGTATATTTTATTTAATTCATCCAAATATTCTTTTGCTTCTTCAACATATTTATCAAGTTCTTTTAACCATTGATATAACTTATATAATGCCACTTTTAAAAAGTGGTCATCTGCTATCCTTTGAACTTGATCTAAATATTCTTTTGAATCCTTATTTGTATTTATTCTATCTATTTGATACAAAACTGCTCTTGACCACCATTGACCTTTAACACAAATAAGAGCTAGTGGAATAATTTCATAATTGTTTCTCATTTTTTACCTCTTAACAAATAGTGTAACATATTTTTCATAATTTAACTCCATTTCACCAAAATATTATTTATTTATTTTATTAAAACTATTAAATAAGTTTTTCATTATTTTAATACTTCCTATATGAAATTAACTCTTTTTTAGTGTTTGCATAATTTGCATAATATAAATAATTAAAAACCATAATACTTACACACTTTTACTATAAAATATGATTTACATTCAAAATCAAGTAGAGTATTGCCAGATTCAGAATCTTTTAGTTCATTTTTCGAATGAAAATATTTATTATCATTTCCTCTTGAAAATCCTTTTTCAATTTTTGTTGTATATGGTGAAATAATATTTTTTGATACAAATGACATTGACAATCTTACAGCACCGTTATATGTGAAGAACGAATATATGAAGAATAACAATAATATACTTGATAAAATTACTTTGTATATCTTTTTTCTTTTAAAATATGATCTCATAATAAAAAGTATGGATAATATTAATATACTTCCTATAAACAACGGCATACAATCTCTCCTCCTACTACATTATATTATTTTTCATAAAATTCCTATTTTAATTATACCATTTATTTAACTGCATGTAAAAATATTACAATTAACTGTTTACTTATTCTTATAAAATAAACTATCATTTTCTTTAATGGCATAAATAACAAGTTCAAAGCTATTATAATCTTTAGCATTAGTTGTATAGTAAGATTTGTTATATGGTTTTAAATACCAGTATCTTTCATCTTCACCTTTTATAATGGCTATTTTGTATATCTTATGATTATATTTAATTCGCAAAAAATAGTCGCCAAAACGAATATCAAAGCCTTGTTCTGTATATTTCCTTCCATTTTTAATTATGTAATTGCATAGATGTTCTTTTAATAATTCTAAATCGCATTCTTCAAAACTATATTCTTTCATATCATCTATAACCTTTCTATCTACATTGTAATGTAGTATCAAAATTATAATACTACATTCTGTTGTAGAATGTCAAGATGTAGTATAAGTGATACCATTATATTAGATAGGTGTGGTTAGAATATGAAAAAGGTTAATAAAAACGATTCTAATATTATTTTCAAACTTGCTAAGTTAATGGATCAAAAAGGTTATTCAAAAAATAGATTATGTGTAGAAACAGGATTGAGGTTTGAAACTATACAAGGTTATTATAATGGGACAATCAGTAGAGTAGATTTACATATTCTTTCTTTGTTATGTGAGGCTCTAAAATGCAATGTTCAAGATATAATAGAATACAAAAAATAATAAAATGCTACCTTAAAAATCTTTATTGAAGCCAATAGAGTAACACACTACGCTATTGGCAGAGCCAATAACGGTGTGCAAAGGGAATGTGTTCCCTTTTGAATCCCTTTAACCCAATTTAAAACTTCATATTAAATTGGGTTTTCTTTTTTCATTACACACATCACTTTAATATATATTCCAATTCCTCCATTGCTTCAGGAACCAACATTATTTCTATTTATTGCTGTGTTTGCAATTTTTAAATAAATTGCAAAGCACTTAAGCATTACGAAATAATATTGCCTAAAGCAATGAATTTTCTCGGCATATAACTCAGTTATTACTTCTTAAATGAAAAAAGAAGAGATACTGACATAGCTATATACTAATATCATTATCTCTATAATATTTGAATAATTATTTTTATGTTATTGCAGCTGCTATTACTTTATTAAACATATACATAGTTACCGCTTCAATTTTACCATCTTCAAAATACTCAACAATTACTTTATAACCGATTCCTTGAAATGAAACTTCATTTGTTCCAACATCAGCAGTTGGTTCCCATACAAATATTGGTCTATGAAGAGAATTGACTCTACTCATATCAATATATAACACTGTAAAGTATAAAATTAGCAATCCTATTATTGGTAATAAAACCAGTTTTAACGTCTTTTTGCAATATTTAACTATCAAGAATATTGATAATATCAATAATGCAAAAATCCCTATCATTATTAATGTTCCCACTCTAGATACACCTCCTTTACTAACTATTATAATCTACTATATTATACCATACTTTATATTTCAAAATCTTTGTAGTTATCCTTTTCATGAATATTGGTAGTTTTCAATAGTTCTTCTTCTCGATCAGTATCTTTGCATATATCAATTAAATCTTTTTTATTATAAAGTTCATTATCATAACAATATGATACTTCATCAACAACAATATCTTTATCTTCTTTACTACCAATATGTAGTATTTTTCTAAATATCTTCTTAAGATTTTTCAATATATCTTTAATAATTTGTTTCAATAAAGTGTTTTCTTCTTCTAACTCTTGGTTTTTGTCTTTTAAATTATCAATCTCTTTTTTCATACCGAAGTTCTTTTTATCTAAATCACTATAAGTTTTAATATGATTACTCATTTCAGTAATAAGGTATTCCATTTGAGGAACTTTCTCTAAACTATTCTTGGTTTCCTTTACTACTGCTTTCATACTATCATAGGTTTCTTTTTTGATTT
>JAQVWT010000008.1:5000-30563 GCA_028709545.1 Bacilli bacterium | reverse complement strand
AATTATACATGGTATAATTAATTATAGAACAATAATGTAAAACAAATTATTGGGAAAGGGGAATACTTATGTATATAGAATTAAATAAGTTAATAAAAACATACAAGATGGGAGATGTAACTATAACTGCTGTCGATAAAGTTTCTTTTGGTATTGAAAAAGGAGAACTCGCAGTGGTACTTGGACCATCTGGAGCAGGAAAAACAACAGTTTTAAACATATTGGGTGGTATGGATAGAAGTGATTCAGGAACAATTACCATTGATGATAAGGATATATCAAAGTATTCAAACCAAGAATTAACTAAATATAGAAGAAATGATATAGGATTTATTTTTCAGTTTTATAATCTTGTACAAAATTTAACTTCCCTTGAAAATATTGAACTTACCAATCAAATTTGTAAAGACACATTGCCTGCAAAAGAAGTCCTTATTAGTGTTGGTTTAAAAGATAGGATGAATAATTTCCCTTCTCAACTCTCTGGTGGTGAACAACAAAGAGTTGCTATAGCAAGAGCACTCGCTAAAAAACCTAAATTACTTTTATGTGATGAACCAACTGGTGCACTAGATTCAAAAACAGGGCAAAAGGTTTTAGAAGTTTTGCAAAAGACTTGTAAGGAATATGGAATGACTGTCGTAATCATAACTCATAATTCAGTAATTGCTCAAATTGCTAACCGAGTGATAAAGATGAAAAATGGTACAGTAGAGGAAATCACAATTAATGAACATCCTTTAGATATAAAGGAGATTAATTGGTAATGAAATTATTAATTAAAAATATATTTAAAAAAATATTTAAGTCACTCGGAAGATTCCTTTCAATCATGTTAATCATTGCTCTTGGTATAAGTGTTTTTATAGGACTTCGTGAATCAACCGCAGGAATGCTTTATACAGCTGATAATTATTATGATGAAAATAATTTAATGGACTTTAAGATAACTAGTACATATGGACTCACAAATGGAGACATTAATTCGCTAAATGATTTAGAAAATGTGGAAAAGATAATTCCATCTTATTCAATCGATGTTATTGATAAGGGTAAGTCAATAAGAGTACATGCTCTAGAAGAAGAAATAAATAATGTTATTTTAATAAATGGTCAAATGCCTAAAAATAATAATGAGTGCTTGGCAGATGTTTATAAATACAAATTAAGAGACAAGATTACATTTGAAAGTGATAATTTATCAGATATTTTATCAATTTCAGAATGTGAAGTTGTAGGATTAATAAAGTCTCCTCTTTATGTTAGAGATGAAAAAGGTATCTCTAATGTTGGTAATGGAAAACTAATTTCTTTTATTTTTATTAATAAAGATACTTTTGTATCAGAATATTATACTGAAGTCTATATCACAGCAAAGGAATCAAAAGAAAAAAACTCTTATTATAATGATTATGAGAAATCAATCACACCTTTAAAACAAGAATTGGAAGAATTAAAACCGATAAGGGAAACCATTCGTTATGAAGAAATATTATTAGAAGCAAATAATGAAATTATAAAGATAAAAAAAGAAACAGATAATAAGATAAATAGTTCTCTAACCGAATTAAAAGAAGCGAAAATAAAACTCGATAACGGAAAAAAAGAATTAGAGACAAATATAAATAACAATTTGAAGAAAATCGGGGCAAATAGAACTGAATTAAATAATAATAAAAATTTAATTTTAAGTAATCTTAATGGTTTAGGAATAAGTGAAAGTAATTTAAATAATTATATTTCAAGTTTATCTGATACTATAAAGAATTTAAAAAATCAGCTTTCTTTATTAGAACCACATAGTGATGAATATAGCACTTTAAACTCTCAGATAGTAGAAACAGAAAAGAACTATAATAATTTATTGTCCATGAAATCGAATTTAGATGAAATAAACAAAGGATTAATCACTTTGGAAAGCAATTATACTGTCTTTCAAAGCGAAATTTCTAAAGAAGAAGCAAAATTACAACAGGGATATTATGAATATGAAACAGGAATGAAAGAACTGGAAAATGCTAAAGAAGAATCAAATCAAAAAATAAATGAGGCAAAAGAAGAGTTAAATAATATAGAAAAACCTGTTTGGTATTTGTTAGATCGTACTGATAATGGTGGTTATATAAGTTTTAGTGAAGATGTTTTAAAAATAGATGCAGTTGCTAAGGTATTACCATTGTTCTTTATTCTTGTTGTTATACTGATGATATTGAACACTTTAACGAGGTTAATTGAAGAAGAAAGAACTGAAATGGGAATACTATTATCTAATGGTTTTAGCAAGACAAATATAATGGTGGGTTACTTGATTTATGTAACAACTGCTGGAATTCTTGGTATAGGAATAGGTTTAACAATGGGTTACACTTTGATTCCTAATGTTATATATGACGTGTTTTTAGCTAGATATTATGTTCCTAGTTTAATAACAATCGTAAGTCCATTACCTTTTTCCCTAGTTATTTCCATAACTTTAATTATTATGATTGTTGTAACCGTCATAACTTGCATGAAAGAATTAAAAGAAGTTCCCGCATTACTTTTAAGGCAAAAACCACCAAAAACAGGTAAAAAAGTATTTATAGAAAAGTTCGGTTTTTTATGGACAAATATGAGTTTTATGTGGAAAACTACTATTAGAAATTTATTTAGATATAAAAAGCGAATTGTAATGACTGTTTTAGGTGTTGCAGGATGTACTGCCTTGTTAGTAGCAGGTATGGGAATCAATGATAGTATTAATACTATTTCAAAATTACAGTATAAGGATATTATAAAATATGATTCAATGTATGTTTTTAAAAATGATGTTACCAGAATATCTGATAATCTAACAGAGCTTTTCAAAAAAAACGAGATTGTAAATCCGATTCTTGTCAATCAAAATGCTTACACTTTCTCATTTGATAATAAGACCGAAGATGTATATTTGGTCGTTCCGTCAGATATTGTTAATTTTAATAATTATGTTACTCTAAAAAGTACTGTCTCAGATAAAAAGATAAGTATTTCTGATAATGGGGCAATTATAACAAAACAATTAGCAGAGTATTTAAAAGTTGGTATTGGAGACAGTATTAACATTAGAAATAGTGATAATGAATTATTTATTTTATATGTTTCAGATATTACTTATAATTATGTATCGCATTATATCTATATGGGAGAAACCTATTATAAGGAAGTGTTCAAGAATGATATAACTTATAATAGCATTATTGCTAATGGAAAATTAAATGATGATGTCGCTCTAAAAGATTATGATTTATTAATGGTCACTTATACAGATGATATTATTGATAATTTTGATGACTTTGTATCAGGTTTAAACAAAATAATTATATTAGTAGTAATATTTGCCTGTTTCCTAGCATTTGTTGTTCTTTATAACCTTACAGTTATCAATGTGAGTGAAAGAAAAAGAGAGATTGCAACTTTTAAAGTATTAGGATTTTATGATAAAGAAATATCAACCTTTGTTTATCGAGAAACCTTTATACTGACAATAATAGGTATTATATCAGGGTTATTTTTAGGAATCTATTTTCATCGTTTTATAATGTATACAGCTCAAAGCGATAATATTGTATTCCTAAATAAAATAAGTCCCATTAGTTATGCATTATCAGGTGTATTAACACTTCTATTCTCGTTTATAGTTCAGTTAATTATTAATAAATCACTAAAAAAGATAGATATGATTGATTCTTTAAAATCAATTGAATAACAACATAACGGAATTAAAATTGAACTTTTATAAAAATATGGTATAATTGATATCTTATCAATTCACTATGAGAGTTGTAAATACACTCATTACTCGCTCCAGAGGAAAATTAGTCGAACTAATCGACTTTAATTATAGAAAAGGTTAATTTCTAATGAGATTAACCTTTTTTTGTTATTAAAGTGAGGTGATTAGTTTGTTATCTATAACAAAAGAAGAACTTAAAGAAACATTAAATATTGAAAATCAATAATTTATGTAGATTTTTAAATATTGAAAATAAAATTATTAACGGAAACATTTTAAATATTGAAAAAACAAATATTGCTTATATTGAGCCATATAAATTAAAAATTAATAATAATGAATATTTATTCTTTAATGGGAGTGATGAGGTTAATTATGTAGGCGTTAATAGGTATTATACAAAAAAAGAACAAGATATTGATATAGAAATTTAAAGAATATGTTATAATTATTTAGTAAGACAAATAGTAATTTGTTAAATGCTTGACTCTAACATTGTGTCATAGTTTATAATGTTTATATGAGGAGGTATTAATGCTAAAAATTGGAGACTTTTCTAAATTATCTTATATAAGTATTAGAATGCTACGATATTATGATAAACACAATATTTTAAAACCCGCTTATATTGAGGAAGATAATAATTATAGATTTTATAATGTCAATCAGTTAGAGATTGCTAATATGATTCAAAAATTAAAATTATTAGGATTTCCTTTAAAAGCAATTAAAGAAATGGTTGATAATAAAGATGCTGATAATATTAACAAGCATTTTAATAAACGAATGAACGATATTCAGAATGAACTTGAAAATATAACAAGAGTATCTAAAGAAATAAATCAATTGATTCAAGTTGATGTAAACAGAATTAATTATAATGTTGTAAAAAAAACTATTCCTAAAAGAAAAGTAATTAGTTTAAGAAAAAATGTCGCTAATTATATGAATGAAAGCATTTTATGGAATGAAATATTTGAAGAAATAGAAAAAGGGAAAATAAAAGTGTTAGATGATAATTATTCAATGTCTATCTACCACGATCAAGAATACAAAGAGAAAAATGTTGATATTGAAGTCCGAGTTAGTGTTGATGTGTTTTATAAAGATACTAAAAATATTAAATTTTATGAAACCACAAGCATGGAAGTAATATCTATAATATTTACAGGTAGTTA
Organism: Bacilli bacterium; assembly: GCA_028709545.1. GTDB lineage: Bacteria > Bacillota_I > Bacilli_A > RF39 > UBA660 > DUUS01. The sequence continues at coordinate 25,631 of JAQVWT010000008.1, read as the reverse complement.
TGAAAAAATGCCGGATGTAACAAAGTCAGCAATGTTATGGATTGAATTAAATAATTACGAATTAATTTAACCAACGTTTTGTATATTTCATATATCACCTGCACAAGACAAAAATTCGAACAATTGGATTACAGAGGCTTGTTTTATAATAAAAGAAAGGAAGATTTAAAATGGCAAGACCAACTACAAAAAAAGATTTAATTGAAACTGCAAATGAACAATACAATAAGTTGTGGAATCTTATTGATTCCATAAGTGATGAAGAACAAAACAAAGTGTTTAATTTCGATAAAAAAGCAATGGGAAAAGAAGCTCATTGGGAAAGAGATAATAACATAAGAGATGCTTTAATTCATTTATATGAGTGGCATCAGTTGTTACTAAATTGGGTTGATAATAATATGAAAGGTATAGATAAACAATTTCTATTAGAACCTTATAATTGGAAAACCTATGGTAAAATGAATGTTGAGTTTTGGAGAAAACATCAAAATACTCCATATAATAAATCAAAAGAGTTGCTTAAAAATAGTCATACTAAAGTGTTGAAGTTAATAGAAAGTCTTTCAAATGAAGAATTATTTGAAAAAGGAAGTTTTAAATGGACTGGAGGTTCTACTTTAGGACAATACTGTGTATCAGTAACATCTAGTCATTATGATTGGGCTATGAAAAAAATTAAGGCTCATATTAAAACTTTAAAATAGTCATACAAATTACAATTTATATGATTAAATATTTTTATAGACTATCTTTTGAAAGCAGAAAGAGTAACACACTACGCTATTGGTTAAAGCCAATAACGATGTGCTAGGGAAACTCAGAACCCAAGCATAATTTTTGCAAACTACCGTAAGCAAAATTATAATATCGCGAAAAACAAATTTTTCTATATCGGTAAAGTCTATTGACACTTTCATTTTTGCTAAAGCAAAAACAAAACGTGCCACAACTTTAATCAAAAACTACCTAATCTTACGAAAAGGTTGTTTTTTCTATTGTAATTGGATTATCTTTAATAATATCAGAAAATGCATTTTTTTTGAAAAAAAATTATTTGTTTTAATATACGAAAGTTATTACAACATTTGGTCTACTAAAGCTTTTCATCTTGTGATTTTTAAGTGAAAATGTTACATCTTTAGGTAGGCAATTTTAAGTAAAAATGTTACATATTAATTATTGCAAATAAAATTAGAAGTATTTATAATATATTTATCGCTTGAATGGATATGGCAACACTGAGGAGTGACCAAAAGCAATAACGTGCCATTTTCTCTTTCAATGTGAGCTTTACCAGTTGGCACACTAGTTGTTACTAATTCAATTCCGAGCATATTACAAATCATACCAAACTGGGTGGTATTTACTTTGTTGGTGTTTATATATCTATACTAACACCATATTAACGCAGTTGTAAAATGTGGTACCTTCTATTTCACCTGCTCCATTAGTTTATTCAAGCCTTTGTTTAGAGGCTTTTTTCATTTTAAAAATTAATTATTAAATCTTCGGCAATGTTTTCTGTTGCAATGTTTTCCATGATTGTTATTATTACACATTTGATAGTTTCCGCCTTTTATTATTAATGTTTTGCCATTTACTAGAACATCAGCGATTTTGCTCCTTGCGTCTTCATATATTTTTTGGACAGTTGTTCTAGCAACTCCCATAAAATTAGCACATTCTTCTTGAGTTAAGTTATTATAATCAATTAATCTAATAGTTTCATATTCTTCCAAACTCATTTCAACACAAAAATTTTCTTTAAAGTTTTTAGGACCAAATATATTCATTTTGGGTTTTTCACATATAGTCCTTAATTTTACTGGTCTTGCCATACATTACCTCTTATCTGTTTCTGCTATATTATTGTTAGTTTCCATATATTTGTTTTTTGAATTTTGATTATTATCTTTTGGGTTATCTAATTTACTGTTAATATTTTTTTGATCAGTATTACAAATTCCCATTCCTCTACCGGTTTTAGGACCCTCTCCGTTAGGGCCAGTTTTATCAAATCTTGGCATAATAATTTCCTCCTTTCAGACAACTTGTCTTATTAATAATATACTATAATTAATGACATATGTCAACAATCACCACTAAAACTTTTATTATCAATAATAGTAGATTTTATCGTAATAATTAGTTATAATATTGAATTGTTGAAGAGGTGTCTAATGGAATATAATGAAATAATAAATATAATGGGTTATAACAATTATTATGAAGCGAGAATGGATTATAGAGAATATACTTTTGAGTACGATAGTTATTATATTAGCGATATAATAAGAGTTGAAGTAAGCATGTATCATTACTATGATAAAAAGAAAGTTGTTGTAATTGCTGATATAGTGGATTCTAAAAAAGTTATTACCAATGTAAAATGCCAAGATTGTAATAATCATAATTATCGATGTAGTCATGAAAACATAGCGCTTTTATTTATTTTAGCAAATATAGGTAAAATTACGAATATTAAGAAACAATTAACTTCCAAAGATTTATTAGAAAAGTTAAGTCATAAAAATATGACAAAAGCAAATGATGTTTTAACTTTAGAGGTTGAACTTATTAATAATGCAAATGAAAGTGATAATTCTAATATATCCTTTGAATATGAAATTTCTATTAAAGTCGGACCACCAAAAAGTACATATATGCTAAAAACCAAATTAAAAGAATTTTTACATGCATATCAAAAAAAAGAAGGTATTCTTGAATTTGGGAAGAAATTTACCTACGATGCTAAAACTATGGGTTTTTCAAAAGAAGATCAAAAAATAATTGAATTTTTAATTGATTATTATATATTTTATAAAACAATAGAAGAGCTTAATAAAGGTAGATATGATTATATCGGAGATAAAGTTAAAAAAATATTATTAATACCTACTAAAATAGGTGCATTTTTAGAACTCCTTACTTATAAACAATTTAAAATAAATGGTAAAAAATATTTGGGAATATCTGATAAATTCAATCCTAATATAAAATTAAATAAAAAAGAAAATAATTATAATTTACAATATGATTTGCAAGATATAATACCTGTTACCCCTAATTATGAGTATATAATTCAAGGAAACAACTGTTATAAACTTGACGATGATGCGGCTTCTTTAACTAAAATAATGGTTAGTAATGCAAGTGATAATATAAAATTTAATGAAAAAGAATTAAATGATGTAGCAAGTATAGTAGTTCCTAAACTTAAAAAGTTATCAAATAAATTAGAGTTAGATAAAGAAATAGAAGATAAATTTATTTTCAGTGATCTTAAAACAAAATATTATTTTGATGTATCACACGGTAATATTCAAGCTAAAATAGTATCGGTTTATGGAGAATTTAAATATAATCCTCTTGATAAAGAAATAAAAGAAGATAAAAAAATAGTTATTAGAAATTATGATAAAGAAGAAGAGTCTATTAACTTGCTTCTTAAACATAAATTTATTTTAAATAAAAACAAAAATTTTATTTTAAAAGAAGAGGAAGATATTTTAAAATTTATAACTGAAGGAATTAAAGAATTTAATACTAAATATGATACATATGTAACAGATAAATTTAAGAAACTAAAAATATATCCTAAATCTAAAGTAAGAAGTAATATCTCTTTAGGATCAGATGAACTCCTGAGTTATGAATTTAGTATTCAAAATGTTAATACTAGTGAAATAGATGATTTAATAAATGCTGTTAAAATGAGACGCAAATATTATAAACTAAAAAGTGGATCTTTTATTAATCTTGAAGATAACAAAGAACTGATGCAGTTTGCATCGCTTGTTGATACCCTTAATTTAACTAGGAGAGATCTAGAAACAGGTCTAACTAAAATATCTAAATATAAATCACTTCATATTGATAAAATAATGAATGAAGAAGTAGAATTTATAAAAAGTAATGATGAGTTTAACAACTTTGTTAATAAATTTAAAGAATATAAAAATACTGATATACAACTTGATAAAAGTGATTTAAATATCTTAAGAGATTACCAAGTTATAGGGGTTAAATGGCTTCATGCGATCGAGTCTTGCGGTTTTGGGGGTATACTTGCTGATGAAATGGGGCTAGGTAAAACACTTGAATCCATTGTTTATATTAATAATCGAATTAAAGAAGATAAAAACAGAAAAATATTAATAGTATGCCCAACATCTTTAATCTATAACTGGGAAGCAGAGTTTGATAAATTTGCTCCTAATTTAACTAAGTTAGTAGTTAATGATTTGAAAGATAAAAGAATGAAATTGCTTAATCAAATTAATAAATTTAATATCATAATTACATCCTATGGAATGCTTAGACAAGACAAAGAGGAATATAAAGCATTTAATTTCGATACGATGTTTATTGATGAGGCCCAAGCTATAAAAAATTTAAATACTCAAGTTACAACTACTGTCAAAGAAATGACTGCCAAAACGAAGTTTGCTTTAACGGGAACGCCAATTGAAAATTCACTTTATGAACTTTATAGTATATTTGATTTTATTATGCCAGGATTTATGCCCGGGATTACCAAATTTACCCAAAAGTATGCTAATACAATTCAAAAAAATCAAGATGCAAATATTCTAAAAGAATTTAACTCTTTAATTAGTCCGTTTATATTAAGAAGAAAGAAAAAAGATGTCTTAAAAGACTTGCCTGATAAAATAGAAACAATTAGAGTTGTTGATTTAAATGAAAGTCAAAAAAGATTATATTTATCGCAACTAGAAAATGTTAAAAAAGAAATAAACGAAGGAGACTTTAATAAAGATAAAATAAAGATTCTAGCAGCGATTACTAGACTTAGACAAATATGTATTGATCCATCGATGTTTATTGAAGATTATAAAGATGGAGCATCTAAAATAGAGGCAATAGTTGATCTTGTTGAAAGTGCGATAGAAGAAGGACATAAAATATTATTATTTTCACAATTTACAAGTGCTCTTTCAATAATTAAACAAAAATTTAATAATAAGAATATTAAATATCATTATTTAGATGGGAGTACTAAAAGTAAAGAAAGATTACAAATAGTAAATTCATTTAATAAAGATGATATAAAAGTTTTTATGTTATCACTTAAAGCAGGTGGAGTTGGACTTAATCTAACAGCTGCTGATATTGTAATACATCTTGATCCTTGGTGGAATCCTCAAGTAGAAAATCAAGCTACTGACAGAGCTCATAGAATTGGTCAAGAAAAAATCGTTGAAGTAATAAAAATGGTTGCTAAAGGAACAATTGAAGAAAAAATTATAAAACTTCAAGAAAAGAAAAAAGAATTATCAGATAATATTATTGAAGGTGATAACCGTAGTGAAATAGTATTAAATCGTTTAAGTGAAAAAGAATTCAAAAATTTACTTAGTATTTAAAATCAAAATCTAGCCAATAATTAATCCTTTTAATAAGTAAAAATCCATGTTAAAATAAATTTAGACAGATAACTATTAACTAAAAAGAAAGTTGGTAATTATGAAAAAAAATTATAAAATTATTGGTTTTGTTCTAATAATTATTCTACTAGCGTTTTCTAATCTAAGAAAATACTATATTAAGAAAGATTTTGAAGAATATGAAGTTGACTTAACTAATTTAAATTTACAGATTAATGAAAAAGAAGATTGTGTTAAAGAAAAAGTATTTTATCATGAAGAAGATGGACTTAAGTATTATACTTCTTGCTTAAATACTATTATCGACAATAATGGTAAAGATTTAAAGTCATTACTTGATGCAGGTAAAATAACATTTGCTGATATATTTTCTACTTATCAAGAAGAATTGTTTTCTTATGATGATGGTGGCAGCACAGAATATTATTTTGATAATCTGACTATTTTAAAGTGTAATACAATTGGCGGTAATTTTGATGTGATAATAGGCGCACCAATTACTTCTATTCATGAAGGATACTGCTCAGATGACTTTAATAAAGAAGATATCGGCTCTTGCTCATTTAATAAAACTTACTTAGTAAAAGAAAAGAAAGAAAAAACAGAAGATGAAGAGACTTATATAATAGTTGAAGATTCTAGTGGTAATACTGCTAAAGTTAAAGTAAAAGATTATGTAATAAGAAATTTAAAGTTTGGAAAAGAATATGTTTTTACTTTTGATAATACCAAAGAATTAATAAAAGAAGATAAAATTGAAGACATCTTTGAAAATTATTATTTAAGAAGTTATGGCACTAAAGACTCTGATTTAGGTGATGAAGAATCTGATCAAAAAGTTTGTATGCCAGTATCAAAAGATTTGCTTAAAAAAGCTTACTTATATTTAAGTAAGGAAAAGCAAGCTGTAATAGAGAATTATCTCTTAGCTGAAACAGATTATAAAAAAGAAAAAATGATCACTGTTTATAATCAAAAAGGCAAAGAAAAACATTATAAAAATATTGAAGTTATAATTGTTAAGTTTACTAATGATGTTCAACAACTACCTAATGTAACATCAGCTGTAATTGATTTTAAAACAAAAGAGGTTCTAGGAACACTTCTTGTTAACTAAAATTAATATGTAAAAACACACAAAATTAACAAAATTAAAAAAACTCACAAAAAGTGGTTGACATCTATTATTGTTTTTGATATATTGGTCTTACCGAAGAAATGATTCGTTATTTCTTCGGTACTGAACCAAACATGATTCGTTATGTTTGGTTCATTTTTATAGAAATGCATAAACTATAAAGAAACGCATGAATACCTTTGACAAAGCAAAAAAGATTATGCTATAATTCTAATGTACTAATTTGATGCCCGATTAGCTCAGTCGGTAGAGCGCACGGCTGTTAACCGTTAGGTCGCTGGTTCGAGTCCAGCATCGGGCGCCATATGTAATTTAACTTAAGCTGAAAAGTTTAAGTTTTTTTCTTTGCACTCTTGCTATTCATTTAACCTAATGATATAATTTAAACTAGGATGGTGCGTAAAATGAAAACAGATTTATTCGCAAATGAAGAACAAAAAAAAGATATTTATAATTTATTGGCAGCTCGTAAATTAAAAGACAAAAGAAAAGAACGTGAGAAGTATGAATCAGAAATAGAAGAGTCTTTAAATATTTGCGGGAAAATTTTAAAAACCCATGGATCTAGGTCTAATTTTATTGAAGATATATATAAACTTGAAAGTTCAATGGAACCAAAAGGAATATTGCCTTCTTCATCTACCAGAGATGAAAGTAAGTATACTGAGCAAATAGCAAGTTTATTAGCTGAAAAAAAGGAATTTTTAAAAAAATTCCCACTTGAGGTTACAGAAGATATAGATTACAATTCAAAGAAAATCAATGATAGAAAAGAGCGACGTGAGTCAACTCTTAAACGTGATTCAAATATAATCGATCTTTTTCCTGAAAGTAAAAATTTAGATTTAGAACAAGCAGTTCTAGCTCATGAAACTTTTTTTGCGAGTATCGCTGAATTTAAAGGTGAGCCGATTGTAGAAAAAGAAGAAGTTGTACCTTTTACTGATAATGTAATTGAAATTAACAATTATCGCCAAGAAGTTAAAGGAATTAAAGAAGCACCTAAAAGTATTCTTAAAAAAGCTAACTTGATTGATTTAACAGATTATAAAGAAAAGCTTGCGGAACCTATTACCAATACACCTCTGATAGACCATAACAATTTATCAGATGAGTCAAATGAAAAAGATCTAACGCAGAAAGATCAAAGTTTTACTGCTGAGCCACTTCATTCAATAACTGAAGATGAATTAAATGGAACATTATCAGATGAGCCGGTTTTAAATATTGAAAATACAGTAAAAGAGCCAGAAGAAGTTGTTGAAGAAACAATTGAAGCTAGTGAACCAGAAATAGACATTCAAGAGAATGTTGAAAACACAGAAAAAGAATCTGAAGAAGTTATTGAAGAAACAATAGAAGTAAAGGAACCAGAAATAGTAGAACAAGAAGCAACTTTAGAAAAAGATAACATAGTTCAATTTCCTGATTCAAATATAGAAAAAGAACCACAACAATTTGAAGAAGAAAGTTTAGTTCCGTTTGTGATGCCTGAAGACATTACTTTAACTGATCTAGCAATAGCGTTATATGAAAATGCTGATGACTGGATAAGTATATATGCTGCCAACCAAGAAGAATTCAATAAAATAGTTCAAGAGAAAAACAATGGAATTATTGATAATGTTGAAAACAATGCAGAAATATTTGCGGGCTTAACAATTAAAGTGCCAACTGTATTTGTTGATGTTGCAAAAGAAGAAGTTCTTGGAAAGACTGCCTAAGGAGGATAATATGTTTTTTGCTAAAAAAGAAATAATTGAATTAGAAGATAAAAATTACTTAGTATTAAATTCAACTGTCATTAATAATGAGGTTTATTATGAGGTGTGTGAAGTGAATGTAGAAAAAGACACACTTGATGAAAATAAAATTTATATTAAAGCTATTAAAGAGTTTGGAAGCTTATATGTGGAAGAAGTAAAGGATGATAATATTATCACCTTGCTTAATGAAGCATTAGAGGGATAGCTCTTTTCTTTTTGATATAATTTAAAAATTTAATAGATAATAGAGGGAATTATGAAGAAATTAATTTTATTAATAATGTTTTGTGTTTTTCTAACTGGGTGTTTAAAAAAAGAAAATACTTTAGTTTTGGTAACTGAGGCTGGTTTTGCACCCTATGAATACTATGAAAACAATGAGGTAGTCGGAATTGATATTGATATAGCAAGAGAAATTGCTAAAAGTCTAGATAAAGAATTAGTAATTAAAGATATCGCGTTTGATTCAATTATCAATGAGCTTAACAGTGGTAAAGCTGATTTTGCTTTAGCTGGAATGTCAATAACTGAAGAACGAAAAGAAGAAGTTGATTTTTCGGTTGAATATGCTGAAAGTAAACAAGTTATTATTGCTCTTAAAAATTCAAAGATAAAATCTCAAAGTGATCTTAATAATAAAACGATTGCTGTTCAACTTGGAAGTGTAGCTGATATATATGTTAGTGAAGATATAAAATCAGCTAAAGTTATTAGACAAAAGAAGTTTTTAACGGCATCTGAGGATATTAAAAGTAAAAAAGCTGATTGTTTAATTATGGATTTGTTACCAGCAACTGAACTTGTTAAAAATAATCCTGAATTAACAATTTTAGATGTTGAGCTTTTTACAGACAAATATGCAGTAGCAGTTGCTAAAGGAAATGATGATCTTTTGATTCAAATAAATAAAGTAATAACTAAGTTAATAGACGGTGATCAAATTAATGAATTTACATTAAATCATACAAAGTAAGTAGTAGGAGTTGTTTATGGATAATTTATATAAATCACTTATCGTAGATAATAGATATAAACTAATTTTAAATGGTCTTAAAAACACAATAATAATTACAATAGGTGCGCTTATTATTGGCATAACTATTGGTCTTTTTATTACGATTATTCAAAACAATTATAAAGAAAATAAAAAAAATAAATTATTATATTATTTAACAAGTCTTTATGTCAAAGTAATTAGAGGCACGCCAGTTCTTTTGCAACTGATGATTATTTACTATATTATTTTTAGAACGGCAAATATCAATATTATTTTAGTTGGAATAATTGCTTTCGGAATAAATTCAGGAGCATATGTTTCGGAGATTTTTAGATCAGGTATTGAGGCTGTTGATAAAGGACAGATGGAAGCTGGTAAAAGTTTAGGGCTTACTTACTGGCAGACGATGAAATACATCGTTCTGCCTCAAGGTTTTAGAATATCTCTTCCACCACTTGGAAATGAATTTGTTACTTTAATTAAAGAAACATCGGTTGCAGGTTATATCGGGATTATGGAACTAACTAAAAGTGGAGATATAATTGCATCACGAACATATAACTATTTTTATCCCCTGATTATTACCGCGTTAGTATATTTGGCACTTACTTTAGGTTTAACAAGATGTCTTAAGTTTTTAGAAAAAGGTGAGAGCAGTGTTAGAGGTTAAAAATGTAGTTAAAAAATTTGGCGATATAACAGCTTTAGATCATATTAATTTAAAAGTTAAAAAAGGAGAAAAAATTGTTGTTATTGGTCCTTCTGGATGTGGCAAATCAACTCTTTTAAGATGTATTAATCTTCTTGAAACTCCAACCTCGGGAACAATAAAATACGAGGGAGTAGAAACAATAAATATTAAAAGAAATCATCTTAGTCAAAAGATTGGTATGATTTTTCAAAGTTATAATTTGTTTAATCATCTAACTATTATTAAAAATATAACCTTAGTACCAATTAAGCTAAAACTTATGACTAAAGAAGAAGCTTATAAAAAAGCATATAAACTTCTTGATGAAATGAAGTTAAAAGATAAAGCGGGGCGCTACCCAAGAGAATTATCTGGTGGAGAAAAACAGAGAATTGCAATAATACGCAGTTTAATACTTGAGCCAGAGGTTCTATTAATAGATGAGCCAACTGGGGCTCTTGACCCAGAAAATATAAAAGATGTCTTAAAGCTTCTTGAAGATATCTCAGATACTGGCATGACAATGGTTGTTGTTACCCATGAAATGAACTTTGCCTCGCACTTTGCGGACAGAGTGGTCTTTATGGAACATGGTAAAATTATTATAGATGGAGATGCAAAGGAAATATTTGTAAATCCTAAAAATGTAAGACTTAAAGAATTTTTAAGTAAAATTAGGTCGTAATCGAAAGATTTAATATAGAGGATAAGAAAGGAAGGAATAACATGATTAATGTTAATAGTGAAATAAAACCACTAAAAAAAGTTTTGGTCCATAGACCAGGAAATGAACTGCTTAACTTAACACCAGACTCGCTTACAAGATTACTTTTTGATGACATACCTTATTTAAAAGTAGCTCAAGAGGAACATGATGAATTTGTTGGGATTATGCGTGAGAATGGAGTAGAGGTAGTTTATTTAGAAGATTTAATGACTGAGGTCTTAGACTTAACCCCTGAAATTAGGGAAAAATTTCTTAAACAATTTATTTATGAGGCAGGAATTACTACTCCTAAATATCGTGAGGTTGTTTTTGACTTTTTAAATAATTTTAATAATACTAAAGATTTAGTATTAAAAACAATGGAGGGAATTAATATAAATGAGCTCCATGCTATGGAAAGAGATGAGCAGCATTCACTTGTGGATATGATCACAGATGATTATAAATTTTTAGCAGATCCAATGCCAAATTTAGTCTTTACTCGTGATCCTTTTGCATCAATTGGCAGTGGCGTTTGTTTAAATAAGATGTACGCAGTAACTAGAAATAGAGAAACTATTTATGCTGAGTATATATTTAAGTATCATCCCGAGTATAAGGATACTATTATTAAATATTATGATAGGTATAATCCTTATCATATTGAAGGTGGAGATATACTGGTTTTAAATGAAAATACATTAGCAATTGGAATCTCTCAAAGAACTCAGGCGGAGGCAATTGAGGCTCTTGCTAGTAATTTATTTAAAGATCCGACATCTAAAGTTGATACAATACTTGCATTTAAAATACCTAATACTAGAGCATTTATGCATTTAGATACAGTATTTACGCAAATTGATTATGATAAATTTACATATCATCCCGGAATTATGGATACTTTAGAAGTTTATGAAATAACTCCAAGACTTGAAACAGTTGAAGAAGATGATATAACAGTTAGAAAAATGGAAGATAGTTTAGAAAATATTTTAGAGAAATATTTAAAAAGAGATATTACTTTAATACCATGTGGAGCAGGAGATCAAATTATAGCTGAGCGTGAGCAGTGGAATGATGGATCTAATACTTTATGTATTGCCCCTGGTGTTGTTATTGTTTATGATCGTAATAATATAACTAATGCAATTTTAAATAGAGCTGGATTAAAAGTACTAGAGATGAATAGTAGTGAGTTATCTCGTGGACGCGGTGGTCCAAGATGTATGAGTATGCCGCTATATAGAGAGGATTAATATGAATTTAAAAGGAAGAAGTTTTCTAACACTATTAGATTACACAAAAGAAGAAATATTATATTTGATTAATCTTTCTGAGAAATTTAAAAAATTAAAAAAAGATGGAGTTGTCCATAAATATTTAGAAGGAAAAAACATTGTTTTACTATTTGAAAAAGCTTCAACTAGAACCAGATGTTCCTTTGAAGTAGCAGGTAATGATTTAGGAATGGGAGTAACATTTTTAGATTCTGCTAGTAGTCAAATGGGTAAAAAAGAAAGTATTGAAGATACAGCTGTAGTACTTGGCAAGCTATATGATGGAATAGAGTATCGTGGTTTTGATCAAGAATTAGTTGCAAAGTTAGCAGAATATTCAAATGTACCCGTTTGGAATGGACTAACCGATGATTATCATCCTACGCAAATGATCGGGGACCTTCTAACAATTAAAGAACACTTTAGTTATTTAGAGAATTTAAACTTTGTTTATATTGGCGATGGTCGCAATAATGTTGCTAACTCATTAATGATAGCGTGTTCAAAAGTAGGTTTAAATTATACATGCATTACGCCAGAATCTTTATTTCCCGATGCTAAACTTGTAGAAACTTGCAGAAATATTGCGAGTGAGAAAAGTACTATTACAATAACTAGTGATCCAAATAAAGCAGAGGGGGCTAATATTATTTATACAGATGTCTGGGTTTCGATGGGAGAACCAGAAGAAGTCTGGGATGAACGCATTAAATTATTAAAACCATATCAAGTTAATGCAAACCTTATGAATATGGCAGATCCAAATTGTATATTTATGCACTGTTTGCCGTCATTTCATGATACGGATACAACAATAGGTAAAGATATATATGATAAATACGGAATACCTGCTATGGAAGTAACAGATGAGGTGTTTAGATCAGAAAAGTCGCTTGTCTTTACAGAAGCGGAAAATAGAATGCATACAATCAAAGCAATAATGTATGCTAGCTTATCTGATAAAAATATTCTATGAGAAATAGAATAGTAATCGCTTTAGGCGGAAATGCTCTAGGAAATACTCCAGAAGAGCAATTAAATTTGGTTAAGTCAACGGCTAAAAGCCTTGTTGATTTAATAGATAAAGGCAATGACATAATTATCAGTCATGGCAATGGACCTCAAGTAGGAATGATCAATACTGGAATGGAGTTTTCTTCTCAAAACGGAGGAAATACACCGATCATATCCTTTCCTGAATGTGGGGCAATGAGTCAAGGATATATTGGCTATCATTTGCAACAAGCTATTTTAAACGAGTTAAAGAAGCGTGATATCAAAAAAAATTGCGCAACAATTATAACTGAGGTTGAAGTAGATGCAAAAGATAAAGCTTTTAAAAATCCTACTAAACCAATCGGCACATTCTACTCAAAAGAAGAAGCTGATAAACTTGCGCTTATTACAGGATATGAGTTTATGGAAGATGCTGGGCGAGGATTTAGAAGAGTTGTACCTTCTCCAAGTCCTATCAGTATTCTAGAAATAAAAACCATTAAATTTTTAGCTGATAATGGAAATGTAGTCATAGCTGTAGGCGGTGGAGGTATACCGGTGCTTCTAAAAAATAAGAAGTACGTCGGAACGGATGCAGTCATCGACAAAGACAAAACTAGTGCACTTCTGGCGCAGGAAGTAAGGGCAAATATACTCCTTATTTTAACAACTGTTGAAAAAGTATCTTTGAACTTTGGTAAAGATAATCAAAAAACTTTATCTAGAATGACTACTAATGAAGCAAAAGATTATATTAATAATAATCAATTTGCTACTGGTAGTATGCTCCCGAAAATAGAAGCTTGCATTGATTTTGTCGAAAAAAGTAAAAATTCTATCGCAATCATTACATCTTTAGAAAAGGTTAGTGATGCATTAGATGGAAAAACAGGTACAAAAATAATAAAGGAGTGAAAAAATGAATTCAAAAGAAAAAGCAAAAAGAAAAAAGTCTTCCACTAATATGGGTAGACCAGGTCTTACAGCATTTTCAATTATTCTAATTCTACTAGTTCTTGTTGCAGCAGTAACTTGGGTAATTCCTGATGTTACAAATGCCAAACTATCAGATATTGTTATGGCGCCAGTAAATGGTTTTGTCGATGCAATTGATGTTTGTATATTTGTTCTAATATTAGGAGGCTTTCTAGCAATAGTTAAAAAAACTGGCGCGCTAGAGGCCGGTATTGCAACATTAGTTAGAAAATTAAAAGGTAGAGAGTTATTAATTATTCCAGTATTAATGTTTATCTTCTCTATCGGTGGGACAACTTATGGAATGCTTGAAGAAACTGTAGGGTTTTATATCTTACTAACTGCAACTATGGTTGCAATCGGTTATGACTCAATTGTCGGATCGGCAATAGTTCTGCTAGGTGCAGGTTCTGGAGTATTAGGATCAACAATTAATCCTTTTGCTGTTGGAGCTGCAATCAGTGCATTACCAGAAGGGATTGAGGCAAATCAAGCTATAATATTACCTCTTGGGGTAATCCTATGGCTAAGTGCTTATCTAATATCAGTGTTCTTTGTTATGAGATATGCAAAGAAAGTTAAGAAAAACAAAGGATCAACATTCTTGTCTCTACAAGAAAGAAAAGACATGGAAGAAGAGTTTGTTAAAAAATCTCATGATGAGTCAGATGTAAAATTAACTAAAAAACAAAAAAGAGTTCTTTGGTTATTTGGACTAACATTCGTTGTAATGATTGTTGGATTTATTCCATGGGTTGATTTTGGCGTAATTAGTGCTGAAGTTGCTGATTCAGGAAAACACTGGTCGGCTATCTTAACAGGCCAACCATTTGGTTATTTCTATTTCCTAGATGCTGCCACTTGGTTCTTATTAATGGCAGTTATTATTGGAATTGTAGGAGACTTAGGAGAAGAAGGAATTGTTGATACCTTCATGGAAGGCGTTGGAGAAATAGTTTCGGTAGTAATGATTATCGCTGTTGCCAGAGGTATCAGTGTTATCATGAATATTACTGGATTAGGTGAATATATTATTGAAAATGCAGTTGAGGCTTTAAGAGGTACATCTGCTTATGTATTTACACCACTTAACTATATCTTACATTTATTATTATCAGTTTTAATACCATCTTCATCAGGTCTTGCAAACTTATCTACACCAATAGTTGCACCAATTGCTAATGGTATTGGACTTAATCCATCAGTAACAATTATGAGTTATGTTGCTGCTAATGGGCTAATTAACTTAATTACTCCAACATGTGGAGCAATTATGGGAGGACTAGCTTTAGCTAAAGTTGAATACAGAACTTGGTTTAAATGGTCATTTAAAGTTGTTCTGACAATCGGAATAGTTTCCGTAATTATTTTAACTGCAGCGATGGTAATGGTTTAAAAGTAAAAAAAGTACAGTAGTGCTTTTTTTTTGAAAAATTCCTTCCCTAGACTGGAACTATAGACATATAATATAACTGATGGGTCCTTACATTTACTGGGCTGGCTGTATAGAATTTGACTTTTATCCTCATAATATGATAGAATAAAACTCGTTCGTCTGGGGAGGGGAACAAAAATGAAAAGTAAAGTATCTTCACCGAAGATATTAAACATTGTATTTTGTATTGTAATATTATTAGTATTCGTACTAACATTTGGAACTAGAATTAATGCTGAGGTATTAAATGATAATGCCTCTGAGGTGATACCCCTCAGTATCGAGATAGGGTATACATATCAAAGTCTTGACTATAAATTAAATCAAGATGAAACACAAAAAGAAATAGAACCAATAACACTTGATTTAAACTATTATTTAAATGAATATAAAACAACCATAAAATTCTTTGCTGATGCCTTTGATTATAACTATGACGACATAATCGAAGACTTAAAACAAAGAGAAAAAGATAATCCTACTTTTGAATATACTAATATTGGTTATTTAAAAGATAGTGAAGAAAATTTAAAAGAATTTCCAAATTTAGAATATGGTTTAATTGAATATTTTTATGATTTAAATAAAACAAAAAGAATAAATAGAAATATTATCCATAGACCATATACCGGTAGTGCAGACTATATTATAAAATTAATTAGTTATTATACTACTATTTATGATAATGTTGATAAAATAACATTACTAAGTATCGGTGCTGCTGAATCGGGTCATTATGAAGTAAAGTTTATGCTTAACTATAATAATGTCTATGGAGGAATGTCAAAAAGCGGTCTTATTAAACACAATAATATTGAGCAAGGTGTTTTAAGTTATGTAAGACTAATGTCAAGAAATTACTTTGGTAAGGGTTTAACTACATTAGAATCTATTGGTCAGGTTTACTGTCCGGTATATATAAATGGCGTTAAAAAGGCAAGTAGTCACTGGGTTAATCTAGTAACCAGTGTTAAAGAAAACTATATAAATTATACAGATACAATTACAATTAAGAGTTTAATTAACAATATAGAAGAGGTTTAATCCTCTTTTTTTGACAAAAAAATTGTAATAAATCTTGTTATCATTTATAATCAAAATAGGTGGTAAGAAGATGAGAAAAGATAAAACAAATTATTATTTAGACATAGCCGAGTCAGTTGGAGAAAGATCAACTTGTTTAAGAAGAAAGTTTGGTGCCATCATCGTAAAAAATGATGAAATTATTGCTACTGGATATAATGGCGCTCCAAGAGGCAGAAAAAACTGTGATGAATTAGGATACTGCATGCGTGATAAATTAGAAATTCCCCGTGGGGAAAGATATGAGATGTGCAGAAGTGTTCATGCCGAGCAAAATGCAATAATAAGCGCACCCAGAAAAGATATGATTGATTCTACTCTATATATGGTTGGAATAAATGTTAAAACTGGGGATATAGAACCAAACAGTACTTCATGCATGATGTGCAAAAGAATAGTAATTAATGCTGGTATCAAAGAAGTAATAGTTAGAGAGCCTAATAATAAATATACTAGTTACAAAGTAGAAGACTGGATAACAGATGATGACTCACTAAAAGGAGAATTTGGATACTAATGAAAACAATTAAAGATATAGATATAAAAGATAAAAATGTTATTTTAAGATGTGATTTTAATGTTCCTATCAAAGATGGAAATATTTTAAGTGATGAAAAAATAATATCTTCTTTAAAAACAATTAATTATTTACTTAGCCAAAACTCTAAAATAATTATAATGAGTCACTTAGGTAAAATTAAAACAGATGATGATCTAAAAAAGAACACCTTACTTCCCGTATATATCTATTTAAAAAACCTTCTTCCCGATATAAATATCTTTTTTAGCAAGAATACTATAGGCGAAGATTTAGAAAACTTAGTAAATAAATTAAAACAAAAAGAAATTTTACTGATTGAAAATACGCGCTTTGAAGATATACATAATAAAAAAGAAAGTAACTGTGATTTAGAACTTGCTAGATACTGGAGTAATCTTGGCGAAGTATTTATTGATGATGCATTTGGGTTAACACATAGGAAGCATGCATCAAATTACGGAATAAAGAAATATTTACCATCAGCTATGGGATTTTTAATTGAAGAAGAAATAAAAAATTTAGAGCCTTTAATTAATCCAACTAATCCATTTACAGTTATAATGGGCGGTGCTAAGGTTGAAGATAAAAGTTTACTTATTAAAAATATCTTAGAAAGATGTGACTATTTGTTATTAGGGGGCGGAATTGCTAATACTTTTTTAAGTGTTAATCATGAAGTTGGCAAATCTTTAATAAGTCCGGAATATATTAACGAAGCAAAAGAGTTATTGCTAAAATATCCTACTAAAATAATTATGCCACTTGATGTAACTATATTAAATAATGATCATATTTTTACTAAAAACATAAATGCCATATATAAGGAAGATATTATTTATGATATTGGCCCTAAGACAATAAATCTTTATAAAGAATATATTGATAAATCAAATTTAGTATTTATGAACGGTACTGTTGGTTTATATGAAGATCAAAGATTTGCTGAAGGAACTAGATCAATTTTAGAAATGTGCTCTTTATCTAAATCTAAATGTATATTAGGTGGTGGTGATGCTGTTGCAAGTAGTTCTTATTTTAATATTAAAGATTTTGAACACCTTTCAACTGGAGGGGGCGCAACCCTTGAATATATTAGTACATCAAAACTTAAAAGTGTGGAGGATATATGTTAATCGTACTTAATCATAAAATGAACAGAACTCTCGAAGAAATAAAAGAATATGAATTTATTTTAAGAGATTATGATGTAGTGGTCATGCCGGAAACTCCATTCATGGGATTATTTACAAGCGGGAAGTATACCCTAGGTAGTCAGTGCTTAAGTGAATATAATGCCCCAGGGGGAATCTCTGCCTCGGCATTAACTACTTTAAATGTTAAATATGTTTTAGTGGGTCATTATGAAAGAAGAAATATTAATAGAGAAACAGATGATGCAATAAGAAAGAAAATAACGGAAACTATAAATAATAATATGATGCCTATTTTATGTATTGGTAACAATATTAATGAAGATACTATAGCTTTAAAAAAACAAATAGATTCTACTTTTGATAATCTAAATATTGATTTATCAAAAATAATTATTGCTTATGAACCGATTTCTAGTATTGGTACTAATCAGTTATTGGATCCTCTTAAAATAAAAGGAAAAATCATTTTAATAAAAGAGTATTTAAAGATTAAGTATAATCTAGATACTAAAGTATTATATGGTGGTAGTATTAACGCAAGTAATATTAAAAGTTTAAAAGACTTAAATATTTTAGATGGCATTATTATAGGTACTGCTTCTTTAGATATTAAAGAGGTTATAAATATTTATAATAAAATCTATAAATCATCTTAAAATTAATGGTATGTACTTATTTGTAATATATAATTAGCCTTAGCGGCTTTTTTTGCTGTCCTCAACTTATCAGATAAAGAAAGTATTTATAAAAAAAATGATTAAAAAATAAAATTTAATTCCAATATAAAGGAAATAAAGTTTTGACTTACAACAATATATATAGAGAGAGGAAGATTTTTTTAATAATGAAATAGAAAACTATCACAATAAAGTCGAAAGTTAATTGGTGAAGAATATTTATAGATGAAGAATAAATTAATAAATAAAAATGAAAAAGATGTTGAAACTCTAATTAATCAAGCAGATATTTTGATAAATAATACAATCACTAAAATTAATTATGAATTAATTAATATGTATTGGGAATTGGGAAAAATAATTTTCGATTATAAAATAGAAAATAATTCAAAATATGGTGATGCTGTTATTGGGCAATTTAGAGAAAAGTTAGGTCTTAGATATGGAAAGGGATTCAGCAGAGCTAATGTTAACTTTGCTGTTCAATTTTATAAGACTTTTCAAAAAGTCTCGCCGGCGAGACAATTCAAAAATATTTTATGGTCTCATTATAGAGAAATTCTAGTTTTGAATGATATCAAAAAAATTGATTATTATTTAAAGGAAACAGAACACCATAATTTGACCAAATTGGAACTCAGAGAAAGTATAAAATCTAAATCTTTTGAAAGAACTATTATTTATCAGAAGGATGGCAATATTAAGAAGAATATCGAACATACTTTAAAAGATCCAGTAATATTGAAAATTAAAGATAAAAAAAAAACAGAAAAAGAACTAGAAAATGAAATTGTTGTCAATATTTTTACTTTTATGAAAGAAATAGGAGACAATATCTCTTTTTTTGGTAGGCAATATAAAATTATAAATCATGGATTAATTTATAAAGTGGATTTGGTATTGTATGACAAGAAAAATAGAAATTTTATATTAATTGATTTGAAAATAAATAAAATCGCTCAAAAGGATATATCACAAATGAGATTTTATATTGATTATTTTAATAATGAAAAAAAAGATATGTTAGATAGTAATACTATTGGGTTAATTCTTTGTGAAACAAAAGATTTAAGAATGTTAAACAATGATGATATTTATCAGATTAGATATCTAAATGAAATACCTAAAGAAAAAGAGTTGTTAAAAATTATTAATGAAAATAAAATCATTTTATTAAAAACAGAAGTTCTAAAATTAAATAATGACATTGAAGATTATATACAGTAAATTATAATAATTTACTAAAATAATCATATATCCATAAATAGAGTAAAATAATTGAAGCTAAAAAAATAGCTAGTACTTAATGTTAATTATTTAAACAATTGCTATTCAATTCCAGTTGCGATATAATTAACCTCAGGAAGAGGTTATTATGGAAAGGCTAAAAGTTGGTAGCAGTCTTGCAATACACTGCTACAAACATAATGGTAAAATCCATAGAACTTGGGATAATGCAGTCGTACTAGATATTAAAGAAGATTTACTTGTATGTGGGAATAATAGGGTAACTGTTACTGAAAGTAGTGGCAGAACTCATCGGACCAGAGAAGTGGCAATAATATTTTTTTATACTAAGAAATGGTTTAATATTTTTGGCCAATTTAGAAAGCAAGGTTTATTTTACAAATGTAATATTGCAACTCCGTTTTTAATTGATGATAATATTATTAAGTTTATTGATTATGATTTAGATTTAAAAGTATTTCCAGATGGAGCTTTTAGAGTACTGGATCGTAACGAATACAAATATCATAAAGTAAAGATGAAATATTCTGAGGACT
>JAQVWT010000008.1:0-2500 GCA_028709545.1 Bacilli bacterium | reverse complement strand
CTGAAACATCTTAGTACCAGAAGGAAGAGAAAGAAAAATCGATTACCTTAGTAGTGGCGAGCGAAACGGTAACAGCCCAAACCAGTCTTAGGACTGGGGTTGTAGGACACTATATACGGAGTTACAAAATTTTTGTGTAGCAGAATAATCTGGAAAGATTAGTCAGAGAAGGTGAAAACCCTGTATGCGAAACACAAAAATCTCCATAGTGTATCCTGAGTACGACGGGACACGAGTAATCTTGTCGGAATCTACGGGGACCATCCCGTAAGGCTAAATACTCTCTATTGACCGATAGTGAACAAGTACCGTGAGGGAAAGGTGAAAAGAACCCCGGAAGGGGAGTGAAATAGAATACTGAAACCATGTGCTTACAAAAAGTTCGAGCCCGTTAATGGGTGAGAGCGTGCCTTTTGCAGAATGAGCCGGCGAGTTACGGTATAGTGCAAGGTTAAGCGTTAATGCGCGGAGCCGAAGCGAAAGCGAGTCTTAATAGGGCGCTTTAGTACTATGCTGTAGACCCGAAACCAAGCGATCTAGCCATGAGCAGGTTGAAGTAAGGGTGATACCTTATGGAGGACCGAACCAGGAGACGTTGTAAAGTCTTTGGATGACTTGTGGCTAGAGGTGAAATTCCAATCGAGCTTGGAGATAGCTGGTTCTCCCCGAAATAGGTTTAGGCCTAGCCTTCTATTATTGCATCCTGGAGGTAGAGCACTGAATATACAATGGCCCCATCTAGGGGTACTGAGTGTAATCAATCTCCGAATGCCAGGTTATGTAGATAGAGGAGTCAGTGTATGGGTGATAAGTCCATACGCGAGAGAAAAACAATTCAGATCGTCAGCTAAGGTCCCAAAATATATGTTAAGTGGAAAAGGATGTTGGATCGCACGAACAGCTAGGAGGTTGGCTTAGAAGCAGCCACCCTTTAAAGAGTGCGTAATAGCTCACTAGTCGAGTGGTCCAGCGCCGAAGATGTACCGGGGCTAAACATATTACCGAAGCTACGGGCTTATACTTTTGTATAAGCGGTAGGGGAGCGTTCTAAGTGCGTTGAAGATAGATCGTGAGGACTATTGGAGCGCTTAGAAGTGAGAATGCCGGTGTGAGTAACGTAAGGAAGGTGAGAATCCTTCCCACCGATTGACCAAGGATTCCAGGGTAAAGTTCGTCTTCCCTGGGTTAGTCAGGACCTAAGGCGAGGCCGAGAGGCGTAGTCGATGGATAACGGGTTTATATTCCCGTACTATGTATATGACTGATGGAGTGACGGAGAAAGCTAGGAAGGGCCAATTATTGGATTTTGGTCTAAGTGTCTAGGTTAATGCGCTAGAAAATCTGCGACATTACATAAACCGAAACATGATGGCGAAGGAACCCGCAAGGGAACTGAAGTCTTCTGACGCTATACTTCCAAGAAAAACTTCTAAAGATATCATATATATACCTGTACCGAAAACCAACACAGGCGGTCAAGAAGAGAATTCTAAGGTGAGCGAGAGAACTATGGTTAAGGAACTCGGCAAAATGACCCCGTAACTTAGGGATAAGGGGTGGTTTCTTTTAGAAACCCACAGTAAAGAGTCCCAGGCAACTGTTTACCAAAAACACAGGTCTCTGCTAAAGCGTAAGCTGAAGTATAGGGGCTGACGCCTGCCCAGTGCTGGAAGGTTAAGATGATTTGTTAGCTGGACGTAAGTCGATAACAGCGAAGCTTTGAATTGAAGCCCCAGTGAACGGCGGCCGTAACTATAACGGTCCTAAGGTAGCGAAATTCCTTGTCAAGTAAGTTTTGACCCGCACGAAAGGCGCAATGATCTGGGAGCTGTCTCAACCATAGACTCGGTGAAATCTTAATACCTGTGAAAATGCAGGTTACCCGCGACAGGACGGAAAGACCCCATGGAGCTTTACTGTAACTTGATATTGAAGTTAGGTGATATATGTAGAGAATAGGTGGAAGGCTTTGAAGTATGAACGCTAGTTTGTATGGAGCCACCCTTGGAATACCACCCTTATATTACTTAATTTCTAACTCACAGCCATTATCTGGCTGGAGGACAATGTCTGGTGGGCAGTTTGACTGGGGCGGTCGCCTCCTAAAGAGTAACGGAGGCGCCCAAAGGTTCCCTCAGAATGGTTGGAAATCATTCAAAGAGTGTAATGGCATAAGGGAGCTTAACTGCGAGACCTACAAGTCGAGCAGATGCGAAAGCAGGGCATAGTGATCAGGCGGTTGAAAATGGAATTGCCGTCGCTTAACGGATAAAAGTTACCCTGGGGATAACAGGCTGATACCACCCAATAGTTCATATAGACGGTGGTGTTTGGCACCTCGATGTCGGCTCGTCACATCCTGGAGGCGGAATCGCTTCCAAGGGTTGGGCTGTTCGCCCATTAAAGTGGCACGCGAGCTGGGTTCAGAACGTCGTGAGACAGTTCGGTCTCTATCCGTCGTGGGCGCAGGAAAATTGAGGAGAGCTGATCCTAGTACGAG
>JAQVWT010000046.1 GCA_028709545.1 Bacilli bacterium | reverse complement strand
AGATTTTAATAAAAACAGGTTTTTTAATGAAAAACAACAAAAAAAGAGCATATTATGGGGCGAAGATTTTTTCTTCACCTCTTTTAGCCCTTATACTACCTACGCTCATTTACTAACGAAAAGATTCTTAGAGAACCTTTTCGTTTGTCCGTTTTTTTAGAATATGCTATACTTATATTAAAATTAGGAGTGTGTTTATGAGTGGTTTAGATTTGAGTTTTGAAAATATTACTATTTCTTTAATTGTGACTATTTTGGCATATATGATTTTTCCGACAACACTAAGATTAACAAGTATAAATGCATACGAAAAAAAGGACGCAAATAAAATAGCTATTATTAACTCAATAATTGTTGCAATAATATTTTATGTTTTAAGAGATATGGTTGGAGGGGTAAAAAACAATACGCTTTCAGTAGCTCCAGCAGTGTTTTATTATTATATTAATTTAGGTTTGCTACAAGGGAAGTTTAAACCTAAAAATTTTACGTATCTTTTTATGGTATTATCATTGGCTAGTGCTATTTCTAGCTGGTATACTACTGCTTTATTATTTGGGCCTGTTTCATTTATTTTAGCGTATGGAGGATTAAGAATAACTAGAGTTAAGAGTTGGCAAAGGATAACTTTTTATATAGAAGCTTTTTTAGGATTATTTATTTTTTGCAGTTATCTTTATTCAATTACTTTAAATGCCGGAAGCTTTTATATATGGGGATTTGTTTGGTCTTTAATTGCCATAACTTTTTTTCATTTTATTTTTTTTAAAAACAATTCACTCGATGCGAATGCTAAAAATGAAGAAGATAAAAATGAAACAAACAAAGAAGTTACAACGGTTTATTGTAAAAAGTGTGGCGGCAAATTAGACTCAAACAAAGTATGTGGAAAGTGCGGAAAAAAATATTTTAAATTTGATTATAAAATTTTGTCAGTGATATTATCAATTATTATAATCGGTTTAATAAGCGGTGGTATTTATTTATATTTACTCTATAATAAAGCAACACTATTGTATGCAGATCATTTGGCTAATGATCTCATAAAAAATAATCATATTTTTAATGAATTAAAACTATTAAATAATGGAAGAACAACTCAATGGACAAAACAGAAATTGAATTTTTTTGATGAGAACATTGCTTTTGTGGTTGAGGGATATGAAAAATATTATTTTACGTATGATTGCATGGTTGATAGTATATATAGTGAATATTCATATTGGGCTTACAATAAAGAACAAGCTATTTCTAGAGGATATATAAAAGGTTCTTGCAACTAAAAAGCAATTACAATGTAATTGTTTTTTTATATTATTAATATTTTTGTTCTTTAATATAATTTTCTGATATACCATGATAATAATTCTTTAATGTAGAATAAACTTGATTGTATTATGCCTAATAGAGTAGTAATTATCCATTAACTTCTGATGTTGATTTGGTAAATAAAAACTTTTCGTTTTTATTTTTTTATTTAGATATAAACATAATAAAAACTCTTTATTTTTGATTTTAATTTTATAAATATCCGAGCTTACTTTTTTTAGTAAAAAACACATAGCGTGACCGATATATAAAAACACGAACCTATAGCATTGGATACTAATTAGTTCGTGAATCATTGTAAACTGGAGGGGCCTACCGGATTTGAACCGGTGATAAGGGAGTTGCAGTCCCTTGCCTTACCACTTGGCTAAAGCCCCGAGCTAAAAAGATTATAACAAAAATTTATAATCTTTTCAATTATTATCGCCTTTTAAATTTATATAATATTTTCCTTCTCTTGTATTTAAGGAAATATTTAGCGATTTTGATCTTTCTGCTATTTTTGGTATTTCAATAAATGTTTTATTTTTTATATTACTTAGAACTTTAACATTTACACTTCTTATAATATTTTTATTGTTATAATTATATTCTATTTTTAAAAATTTATCAAAAAAAGCTTTATCACTTTTAATATTTTCATTTAAACCTATATCTTCTGCAAGCTCTAAAGAATAATCTAATATTAAAATAGAATCTTCTGCTGGGTTACTTGGGGCGATGACATCATAATATTCAGTACACTTCTCATTACAAATTTCATATATATATTCATAGCTACTTTTGATTTCTGCACTATTTATATTTAAATTAGAATTGCTAAAAAAGGTTGTACCAAAGTAAACTGTTTGATTAATTTTTATTGGCTTTTTTTCAACAGAATCATTAAATCTTTGAGGATTTATTCTGAATTCTGAGTAATTGTACTTTGTTTCGCCATTTTTATTTTTAACATCTTTTAAGATATTTAAATAATAATTTTTTGTATTAATTTCTTCAGAAATCTCAAATAGAAAGAGATAATTATTTGTGCTAAATGCAGGAATATTATCACCTACATAGGAGGTTCCAATATCAATAAAATAGTTTCTTAAAGATGGCATATTATAAAAAGATAAATTATTTGTTTTTAAATAGAACATCGTATTATTAAGTGTTTGAGGAACGCTTGATTTATTGGTAATTATTATATCTAATACTAAGTATTTATTGTCTTTACTAATAACGTTTCCATTATAATCATATTTTGTTTCATATGCCGATACCAATTTGTAATGGAAATTTCCAACTACCCCAGAACTTCCAGCTTTATAAGTTTTATTAAAAATATTTGAATTTGCAATAAAAATACCCGCTACTACTATAATAATAGCCGAAATAATAATTGTGAAAATAAACTTGTTTTCTAAAATATAATATTTTAATTCTCTTAGAATCCGCCTTAGTTTTCTTTTATATTTAAAAGTATCATTTCCTAAAACAAATTCAAATTCTTCATTATCTTCACTTTTTATTTCTAATTCTTGTAAATCTTTAGTAAAATTAAATTTTTTAACATCAAAACCAATTCCGCGGATAATACTCATCACTAAAAAATAATATTGAGGTAATGAAATTATTAAAAAGATATCTCGATATGCTCTTGAACTTTGTTGGGTTAAAGATGCTACTTCAATTGATTTTAAAATACTAGTAGCGAAGATAGTCATGAATAAAACAATCAAATAATATATGAATAACGTTATATATAAAATTGTTGGTTTTTCTTTTTTCTTCATAAGAAGAAACATCGCTAAAGAAAACGCAATTATTAATATTAATAATAAATAAATATTAAAATTAATATAAGTAGACGCAAGACCGATTGTCCCAACTCTAGTACCTTTAACATATTGTGAAAAGAAATCTGATATATTACCAAAAAGAGAGATAATTATAATAATGTTTAAAGATAAAATAATATGAATTAATCTAAAATATTTTATTAAAAAAGCATAGGGTTTTTTTAATACCATCACTATCAACCTCTAAATAATTATAACATAAAAAAATAAGATATGATATTTCTTATTTTGTTATTTTTTGCTAACAATCAGTTGTCCTTCTTTTAAGTATATTGACTGATTATTTTTTAAAATACTATTAACATTATTATTAAATATATTTGCAACTATGTTTAAAGTATCTCCTTCTTTTGTTACATAATATGAATAGCCTTTTTTAGGAATCATTATCATTTGATCTTTATATAAATAATCGTTTACATCAAGTCCATTTAAAAGAGAAAGTAAATTTGGATTAATATTTTTCTTTTTTGCTATAGTAAATAAACTTTCATTTTTTTCTATATTATAATAATTAAAATAGTCAACTGGTTTTATTGTTTCAATTTGCTCATTATTCATATAACCACCTATTGTATGGTATTCAATATTTTAAATAATGTTAATCAAAGATAAATATTTTATTTTCATAGTTAAAATTCCACTCATTATTTTCTAAGAGTTTAACCTCACCTAAAGTTGGATTAAATAAATAAAGTACATCGCCTACTAAATAATAAACCTCATCATTATTAATATATATTATAGTTTTTGTTTTATTATTGGATAATAAAGTCAGATTATCTTCTATATTCAAATATAATTTTTCATCTATAATTTGATAATTATAGTTTTCTTTTTTAGGAAAAACATACTCATTATTAACTAATTTTTTTAGTGATATGTCCTCCCATTTATCTGTATAAATTATTCCGTTTATATTTTTTGTACCAATAACTTTAATTTTGTTTTTATTGATATTAATTTTATATTCTTTATAATTTTTTTTATCAACCAAATATATTTCATTTTTTATTTCTCCTAAATAATATGATGAATATGATATTTCTGTATCTAGCTTTAAGTCATATAATTCTTCTTTTTTATTATCTATAACAAAAAACGAGTCGAAATAATATTCCTTATCATAGTTTGGAGTTAAAATATATCGATTTGATTTAAAAGATAAGAGATTATAATAATTATCTTCAGTAAGCAATTTTATTGAAGTGTTTTCTTTATCATTAAGATAATCATATCCTCTATAATTCCAAATATAATATTTTTTATTATTATAATTATAAATATTTGTGCTTTGATAAGTATCAATTATAGAATCCGATTTATCAATAATTAAATCAGAATAATTTTGTTGTATTTCTTTCGTTAATAAACGAAAATCAACCAAGTTATTATTTTTATAACAAATCGGATATATTATTTCATTTATATCAACTGACAAGCATTTTTCATCTTCATGAATAACTTCTTTTATACTATCAACTATTTTTCTTGATTTATTATATTTTTC
The DNA here is from genome assembly GCA_028709545.1 of Bacilli bacterium. Classification (GTDB taxonomy): domain Bacteria; phylum Bacillota_I; class Bacilli_A; order RF39; family UBA660; genus DUUS01. Next base: position 3,216 of record JAQVWT010000046.1, on the reverse strand, counting down.
TGAAAATATTAAAGGGTATTTCTGATTATTATAATTAATTATAATTTGATATTTTTTTTCTTCTAAAAAATAAGTTTCGTTTACCTCAAAATCATTAATTTTATATATAACTGTGTGATTTTTAGGTATAAATAAAATAAATAAATAAAACACAAAAACAAATATAAATATTAAAATTAACATATACAGTCTTTTCATAAACACTCCTTAGAAAAAAAGAATTCATTAAGAATTCTTGTTATTATGATGTTTTTTAGGATATTTCTTCTTAGCTTCCGTCATAAAGGTAGAAATTCCTTTTTGAATTTCAGGTAACGCTTTATTAGATAACTTAGACACATAAACTATTTCTTTTACTGTATCAATTGTGACGGTTCCCCATAATAAGCCTGCATCAACTTTTAAATCATTATACAAGTCTGGGGTTACAAAAGAAACATCATATCCCACGATTAAGCGGTCTTGAGCGACTATTAATCTCTCGTTAGTAATTCCTACCACTACAGTATTGAAAAAACTACTCGGAATATCATCGTTTTGACCTGCAAAAGCATAAAGTACTTTTTCATTTTTATGTAAATACTTATCTAATAATTTAGCATGCTTTTTTAATCGCCACCATGTAACAGTCCAAGGATATTTTTCTTTAAATTTTTTTACTAATTGATATGTAGTTTCCATACTGATCATCTTTCTATTTAATCATTCCAACATCTTTAAGTTTCGCTACTAGTCCATCTTTACTTTCAACTCCACTAATACAGTCAATAACTTTTCCTTTTTTAGTGAAAATGGTTAATGGAACAGCATTTAATTGTGATAATGAAACGTCTTTCCCAGAATCATTACATTCCTTAGGAATTTTCAATCCAGAATTAAGTAGTTTATTATATTCAGTTTGATCATATGAATCAGAATCAAAATAATAAATATCAACTTCATATTCAGCAGCTACATCATTATAAATTGGTTTATAATAATTACATGCTGGACAAGTATCTCGTCCTAAAACTGCCATAGCAACTTTTTTTCCATCAACGATCTTTTTATATGCTGCATAATCTTTTGCAACTTTATAAGAAATTTCATCTTCAGGAATAATATTGTTTAGATATTTATTAATAATTACTTTTAATTTTTCATCTGTAATATCTCCTTCATGCGTATAAACAACTTCATAGTCTTGGATAAAAATATAGCCACTTTCATATTCAAATGCTGCGCTTAATTCTTCTTTTTCATTTTCAGATAGTGCACTACTGTCTAAGGTTTTTATATTTAAGTCAAAATCCTTGCGTGCAGTTAATAATGACTCTTTAACATTACTATATCTTTCCTCATTAGGATTACCAAAATAAACTATGGTAAAATCTGGGCTAGATATAAATTCTAAATATTCATTATATGATACAATTTCAATATCTTTGCTTTTATAATAATCAGAAATTATCGGAATCATTAATAGCAATAACACAATTAAACCAAATATCCAACCTTTTAATTTTTTATTCATTCTTCTACCTCCTTATTAACATTTTATCGTTAATTGATAAAATAAGCAATTGTTTTACTTAAGTTATTAAAAATTTAATGACGATTCTCTATTTAACTCTATTTTTTTACTTAAAGTTTATTTCTTTTCGATATCATTATGAATTTCTTTGTATAAATGACTCATGTATCTACTAATTCTGAAGCTGACTTTTTTAATCATATATAGTACTAAAAAGAACATCTATATAAAAAAATTAAGACGCTGATTAAGGCGTCTATTTATTAAATTAAAGTTTTTTGTATAGGTACTGCCAATGTTTCTTCTTCATCATATTCGCCAAGATGACGACATCCTGCTGGTCTAATTTCGTGAAGTCTTTTTATAAAATTAATTTCACTTATAATTTTGTTCACTTGTTCATGAGGTAACCGAGCATATATTTCTGCATTACTTATAAATAATATTTCATCAACATAAATTATTGGCTCGTCATCTTCTTCTCTACGACAAAGATTAACAATATCCCACTCCCAATAATCTACTATAAAATCATAATTTTCATCATCAACAAAAAAATCATAAACCAATTGAGGCATTTTATCCGCGAAATTGTGATTTTTTAAAATATGATAACGAATATCAAACTCACCTTTGCCATGAGCTTGATTAGTGTTCATACTAGCAAACATGCCTGCCATATATCTATTCCAAGTTTTAGCACCAATAGGACCAATTTCTGGGGCAATAACAGTTAAGTCATCGGTAATACCTTTTTCTTCTAGCTGTTGCTCATAATCGTCCATTTGTTTACTGTGTTTTTTTGTTCCCACTTTGTGCATAGCTTCTTCTAAAGCGAAAGTTTTTTGTTCATCAGTTAAATCAAGATTATCATTAAATAAAGTATAGAGTAAAAATGAATAGCCACCATTTGAATACCCATCTAATACAATTCTAGCTAAATCATTATTAGTATAAATTTTATTAACTAATTCTTGATATAAACTCATATCAACACAAGTCTCATTAAAAAAATTTAATTGATCTGGATTGCCATTTTCATAAATCTCATAATCAATAAGCATACACTCTACAATAGCAGTTGCTAAAAACGTGTCTTTTTCACCGAACTTGTTTTTTACTACTCGCGAGGCAACCTCTAATAATTTTCTATTTCCTTTAATACTATCCCATAATTCTTCATGCTTTTTATAATCTTTTGCATGATATCTTAATCTATACAATTCATTATCCAATTTTTTTATTTCTTCAACTAAAGCATCCATAGCAAAACCTCCCTTGATTTGTTATTTATTGTACCAAATTGCTGACGCAAAGTCTATAATCAGTAAAAAAAATCTTTTTTTACTGATTTTTATACGAAAGTGATTAAAACACTTCACAAAAAAACACAAGAGTGATAGTATATGTAGCTATCAAAGAAACAAAACTTTCGCTCATGTGTTATTTATATTATACACATTTTGATAAAAAAATAAAGCGAAAAAACTTGTTTCTTGATAGAAAGAAGGTTTTTTTTATGAATTCTGATAATAATCAGAAAAAATGGCTTGAAAAAGTTGAAAATACTATGAAGATTGGAGACTCTTATAATAAAAAGTGAGTAGATTCAAAAAGTTTGATACAATTAAACTAGAAAGGATTGAAAGCAATGAGAGTTGAAGAAAAAATTGAAAGAATCAAAGAAACAACATTAATATGTG
>JAQVWT010000007.1 GCA_028709545.1 Bacilli bacterium | reverse complement strand
CCAATTAAAATACTATTTAAATTTCTTTTATATAAATCCCAAACATTGGCTTTTAAAACTTTATTTTTAACCGTTATATCAAAACTAGAAATTACTTTTCCTGATTCTATTATATCTAGACTACCTACTATATCACCAGGTTTTACCGGTGCTTTTATAGGTGATGCGATAATATTATAAGTATATTTTTTCTCTTCATTAATATTTTCTAAATTAGTGGCATTTTCTACTAAAGCTATTTTTACGGTTTTAGATTTACCTTTTATTACTTCAAGCTCTCCTAGTTCTTTAGTTGTATCAAGAATTATTTTAAGTTTATAATTACTAAATCCATAATTAAGAAGTTCGATTATATCATTATTTCGCGAAGTAGGTGTTGGTTCTTTCATAACGATACTAATAAAACGCATGTTATTTCTCTTAGCAGTTGCAGTTAAACAGTAACCAGCATTATCAGTAAAACCGGTCTTTAAACCATCAAGTCCAGTATAATATTTAATCAGTTTATTAGTATTTACCATCCAAGTTGAACTTCCATCAGGTTTTTTTAAATATTCCTCATATATATTGGTATAATTTAAAATTTTTTCATGTTTTAATAATTCTCTGGCAATAAGTGCCATATCTCTTGCCGATGAATAATGGTTATTGGCATCAAGTCCATGAACATTCATAAAGTTAGTATTTTGACACCCGAGCTCTTTGCAGCGATTATTCATCTGGGCTAAAAAGGCTCCTTCGGTTCCTGATATATGCTCGGCCATTGCAACTGATGAATCATTAGCACTAGCAATGGCAATACTTTTTAAAAGTTCTTCGGCTTTCATTTGACTACCAGCTTCTAAAAAAACTTGACTACCACCCATACTAGCTGCATTATTTGTAATCAGGACATCATCATTTAAAGTGATTTTTTCAGACTCTAAAGCCTCCATAATTAAAAGCATCGTCATTAGCTTTGTCATACTAGCTGGTGCTAGCTGATCATCACTATTATACTCATAGAGTATTTTACCAGTGCTAACCTCCATTAAAATGCTAGATACTGCCCCACCTGCAAGTTCACTTGCTGATACCATAGTTGGCATTAATAAGATTAATAAGAATGTTAATATTTTTTTCATAACTTCACCTATAAAAATCTATTCAAAAAAAAATAAAAAAGACTTAATATGCATAAGTCCCATGGATTTTTTCTAATTGTTCATTTGTCATTGTATCAACTGTCCAGACATCATTTACTTTAGTTAAAGTAAAATCTACTGTATATTCTGCCTTATTACTAACCTTTTTTAGTTCTTCTATGCGATATTTTAATGCTTTTTCTGAACTATAAACATTATCATCTCCATAAAATTCATTTTGATGGGCACTCACATAATCATTAATATCTTGCTCAGCCTTATAATAATCATAAACTTTTACTTGGACTGTAACAGTTGCCTCATCACCGTCAATCTTTTCATCCTTAATTTCATATGTTAAATCCGAATATTGTCTTAAATATACTGCTTCATAGCCTGATTGATTTTCCTCATCTAAATTAAGGGAACTTAAATAATCTCCTAATTCAGTTTTAACCACATCAGCATTGCTGTTATATCTTTTTAAAAGCTCTTCTACTTTTGATGTTGGCGTATTACCTAAAGAACAACCAGCAGTAAAGAATATTAAAAGTAAAAGCCCTAACAAATACCTTTTTTTCATGACTTCTCTCCTCTGTTATAATTATGGATAGTTATTTAAAATTTATACATATTGTGATATAATTTTAGAAGGTGAATTAAATGAAAAGATTATTATCTGGTATTAAACCAACAGGAGAACTTCATATCGGACATTATATAGGTGCAATAAAACATTTTATAGAAATGCAAAAAGATTATGAATCATTTGTCTTTGTTGCCGATCTTCATTCTCTAACTATTAATCCCGACCCTAAAGAGCTAAGAAATAATATAAAAGAAATGCTAGGTTTATATCTAGCTTGTGGACTAGATCCTAAACATACAACGATTTTTAATCAATCAGAAAACATTTATCATCCAGCCCTTTCATGGGCACTTACTTGCCATAGTTATATGGGTGAACTAAATAGAATGACTCAATATAAAGATAAATCTCTAGGGCAAAAAAATGAAAGTATTAACTCCGGATTATTTACTTATCCAGTATTAATGGCCGCTGATATTTTAATATATGATGCTGATGTTGTCCCAGTGGGTGATGACCAAAAACAACATGTTGAACTTACGAGGACACTTGCTGAAAGATTTAATAACCGCTACGGAACTACTTTTAAAGTCCCAATACCAGTAATTGCTAAACAAGGTGCTAGAATTATGGATCTTCAAGATCCAACTAAAAAAATGAGTAAAACTGATGATAATCAAAAAGGGGTAATTAATCTCTTAGATGACTTAGTAGTTGCTCGCAAAAAAATAATGAGTGCTGTCACCGATTCAGATAATATTATTAAATATGATATTATAAATAAACCGGGAATATCAAATTTAATAACTATATATTCATGTCTTACAAATAAAGATATTAAAACTATTGAAGAAGAATTTAAAAATTCTAATTATGGTGAATTTAAGACTAAAGTAGCTAATGAAGTAATAAAACTTTTAGAATATATTCAAAATAAATATAATGAAATAATAAAAACAGATTATATAGATAATATCCTTGATAAAGGTCTAAAAAAAGTAGAAGAGATATCTAAAAATAAAATGTTAGAAGTTTATAAGAAGCTTGGACTAGGAAGATATTAATCTTCTTTTTTTTAGAAAAAAAAAGCCTTTAAGCTTCTTCATTAATTTCATCTTCTAAATCACTAATTAAACTAGAAGTAAAAACAGTAGTTATATATTTAAGTTTAGTTTGATCTAAGACTTCATCTAAATATATTTCATCACCATCTTTAACTTCTTCAAAAATACATGATTCTTTTGTTAACTCTTCTTTTTCATCAAGTTTATTTGCTAAAAAGTATTTAACATCGTTTTGAATAGTAACATCTGCTAAATAATATTTTTCATTTCCTTCAAGTGTTACAATAGTATCTATTTCCATAGCCTACACCCTTTCTTTTAACGTCTAAATGGCTTAAAATCAGCCGGTTTTTCTTCTTGCATTTCAACTGCTTTATTAGCAGCTACATCAGGAGTTAATCCATCCTCTTTCATTATTTCTTGAGCAAGTCTAACTTCTTCATCAAGTTTATCATCACTTGCTACTAATAACTCTGCTTCTTTGTCTTTTGCTAATTCTTCTTTTAAATGAGAATCAATTTCAACTATAAAATCATCTAACTCATTTTTTTCCTCTGGCAGTATAATTGAAAGACCTGCTTTTTTAACTATTTCATCTTTTAAATTAAATAAACTTTCCTTAATAGTTTTACGATCTTTATTGTTTTCCATATTTTTCTTTTTAGCAATTGTTTTTTCTAAAGCAACAGCAATAAGTGCTCCAGCTACAAGACCAAATGGAGATCCTAAGGCTGGTAGCAAGAAAGAACCAGTTATAAATAGCACTGCAGTTAATCTTGCTGGTTTAGCAAGCTTACCAATTGCTTTTTTAAACGCTATTACTTTCTTCCCTCTTTTAGGTTTAATCTCGGGGGTTAAATTAGGTGAATCTTTAATTGGTTCTTCTTGATTAATTGTATTTATTTTCGAATCAAGAGATTCACTATTTAGTTTTTCTTCATCATTTGCAAATTGATAATCAGGTTTTTTATCAATTTCTAAATCAGGAGCAGAATTAATATTTTGTATTTCTTCTTTAGATCCAGCCTCTTCAGCAATAATTGGTTCTTTATCTAAATCAACTACTTCTTTGGTTTCAGCTACTTTTTCAGAAGGTTTCATATCTTCATTTATAGAGACCTCTGGTTTACCAGATTTTTTAATATTTTTATCGGCTGCTACACTTAAACCTAATGATGATAAAGTCTTTTTATATAAACTTAGATTAGAAACATATTTATTTAATCTTCCTTTATATTCATTACGCATTGCAACAATTTTATTAAACTTATCAATAAGTATTTTTTTAGCATTACTAGATAAACTAGAAACCATTAAATAATCATACATATTTTTTAAATCATAACTAATTTTATCTAAAAAGTCATTATCTAAATTTATATTAAAATTATCATCTTGTTTTGATTCAATTTTTTTAGCATTCTCTATCGCCTTAACATTAGGACCTGTATATATATTAAAAAGCCTCCTAAATTCAGCATTTTTTGCTTTTTCAGTCATAGTAGTATTAGAATCAAGTGCGGCAATAGCAGCTCGGGTTTTAGCTCTAGAAGCCTCAGCTTCCTTCACCCTAGTCTCAGCTTGATAAATACCTAACTTAGACTTAACACCATTAATCATTTTATCGAAATGGTTATCCACTCCTAATAATTTAATATCATTTTTTACTACTGCGTTTATTTCAGTAAGTATATCCCTTACTCCAAATCTAAAATCTGTGGTTAACTCTTCCATATTACCCATTTTGTTTTCTAAATCTTTTAGTGAATAATATTTTCTTAAAGTTTCTTTAGAGCCACTTGCTACTAATTCAGCTATTTCTGTAACCTTTTGATAATTAGTTATTTCATATCCATCTTTCTCAATTAAATCAATAAAATCAATTCCTCTTTTTCTTTCTGGATTTTCATTTTGCTTATTTATTTGTTCTGGGGTCATATATACCTCTCCTCGCTATATTAATTTTACCACGACATATCGCAAAATTCAATAGAGTATTTTTATTAATTTCCAACCTTATAAATATTTATATATCCACAGTTGTTCCAAGCTATATAACCTTTATTTTTTAATTCATTTAAAGTAATTAAATTATTATTATCACGCATATCAACTACATAATAATCAGTAAGATATTTAGACGGATGCATATATAAAGTTTTATATTTACTTAAATAAGGCGTTAGATAAGTAGTTGCTGTAACACTTTTATCTATAGGTATCTTATCAAGACAAAGTCTTGTCTCATTATGATAACTAGATTCATAGCTACTATATGACAAAAATTTATTATAATTTAAAGAAATATTTAAATAAATACTACTTACTAACGATAAAACTATTAATACACGTTTACTATTTTTATTAAGTAAAGATATATTATTAATAAAAGCATAAAATAAAAGTGCGGCTACTCCATAAGTATACTGAAAATTAACATTATATTGATAACCATATTCTGGCATTAAATTAATAACTAACATCGGCACTAAAAGAATTAAATTAGATATCTTCTTATTTATAATTGGCAAAAAACTAAGCGGAAGAAACATCCAAAATATATATTCTAATTTTTTAGTACTAATAATTTCGTTAATTAGATATCCAAAGTTAAAAAACATCGTTTTAAAAGCAGCAAATAAACCACCATCACCGATAAAGAAATTATCAAATCTACTACTCATAATCTCTCCACCATATAAAGAGATTATCAAAATAGCGAAAAGAAAATACAAAATGCCACTAAAAAATATTTTACCTCCATTTTTTATTTTCTTTTCGCTAAACAATTTATATAAACCAATAAACATAATATATAAAGCTGAATCTTCTTTTACCATTAAAACTAAAACCATAAAAATAAACATAGGTACATCTTTTTTCTTCTCTAAAAAATAAAGCATCCACAAAATAAGGACAGTCAAAAACTTATTTTCATGAAAATCAAAAAACGCTCCGGCAGTAAGGGCTGGATAAGTTAAATAGATCAAACAAATTAATAAGGTATAAAAATTATTAATCTTCTTATGCTTACAAAGTAAATATATAGGAAATACTCCGGCAAATATAAATATACTTTGCATAACAAGTAAATACTCAGGTGATCTAAATAAATAATACCCAGGAAGAAGAAAATAATAAATAGGCGAAAAATGAACCGCAAAATGAGATAATAACCCATCTCTTTCTAAAGTAGTAAGCGGTTTTAAAGTAGTGGCAAGATACTCAAACATCTGAGCAAAGATACCAAGATCATAAGTACTTGCCCCAAATGATTTATATCTATAAATAGTCAAGATCGCTACTAAAGTAGTACATATTACAAACCCAAGACATATTAAAACAAATAATAATTTATTACTTATATTTATCTTATCTAAATTTAACTTATCATCTTTTAGCACATAATAAATTACAATACTATTTAAAATAAGTAAACCAATTACAAAATATATATCTTCATATGTATCAATTGCTAAAAGAACTGAAAATAAAATAACTGATAATAATAAACACCATAAAGATCTAGTTTTAATCTTATCTTTATTCCCAATAAAAATAAGAGACATAAATGTAAGCAAAAAAAACCCAAAAAACATTATAATATTTACCTCACTTACAAAATTTAAATTTATAAAACTATGTTTATTATAAATTAAACTAAATATTGAAGAAACAAAAAAAGAACTACACATAATAGTAATAAGATTATCAAATATACTTTTTTTATAATTCTTTATCATATAAATTAAACACTTTCTAACAAACAATTAATAGTTTAGTCGAAAAATATTCCCTCCATCCATATCTTTTATTCTTCAATAAAATCTGATTTATTTAACCTTGCAAGGTTTATATCTTCAAGTATCTTATCCTCATCAACCGAATATGTTTCTTTTAGTTCTACTATTAAAACTTCACTATTTTTCACAAGATTTATTCTTGTATTGATTCTTTTTATTAAATCTTCAATTATTTCTTTAACTCTAAAATCAATATCATTTAAATCATCATCTAAATGAACTGGGATTAGATTTTCAATAGTACCTATTCTCTCTAAGTATCTTGGTCCTAGTTTATTTTCTTCAAGTAAATTATCTAAGTTATTACTTATTTTAATTATTTCACTAATAAGTAAATCAAGTTCCTTACTTAATGTTTTAATTCTTACACTAGCAAGTACTCTTTCAGTTGCACCTCTTTCTTCTTCATTATCAAATAAGATATCGTATTCCATTTTCCATTCTCCTTTTTTATTCTTTATTATGATATTCCTGCTTTACCATCAACAACTATTTTTAAACGAACTTCACTTCCCAAAGCTTCGTTTGGTATATCTTCTAAATCGGGTGCCCCAAACCATATTCTTAAAGTAAATAGTTTAGTTTGTTCAACATCTAAGTTACCTTTAAATATTTCTCTGTCTTCAATATCAGCTAAAGTCCGAACCCCAACATTATTAAAATCAAATCTAATAAAACTTGGATTTAAGAGTGTTTCAGATGGATATTCATCATTATCAATAAGCGATATAGTATATGTATAAGGAACATTCCCAGAGTTTTGAATTGTAAATGTATAGATATTATCTGTTTGTTCATAGGCATCTTCATCAGTCATGGGATCTAAATCCACAATACTAATACTAGGATCACTTGAAAATGTTATTTGCAAATCACCAACAGTTAAAACCTGGGCATCAACATCAGTTTTTACATCCATAAAAAGAGCATATGAAGAACCTATTATACCAAGAGCAATAAGCACAACACTAATAATAGAAAATAATAAACGATTATGCAAATATTTTTTAATATACATGTGACTTTCCTCTCTCCACTATATAACTCTATTCTAACATTAAACTTGACTGAAAAGCAACATTATATTGATTTTTACCAGAACTTTTGGTACACTTTATAAGTAATTTAAGGAAGGAGCGTATCTATGCCTAATATTAAGAGTGCGAAAAAAAGTGTTATTACAACTAAAAAAACAACTATAGAAAACACTATTTACACTTCAAAAATTAAAAACTCAATTAAAAAAGTAGAAAATGCAGTTAAAGAGAAAAACAATTTACTAGCATCTACGGAGTTAAAAACAGCAATAATGAATATCGATAAAGGAGTAAGTAAAGGAATTCTTAAACAAAATACTGCTAATCGAAAAAAAGCTAGATTAAATAAAATCGTCAAAGAAATGTAGAAACCATTTCTTTTTTTTGCTTTTTAGGTTATCATTAATCTAGGTGATTATATTGGTAAAGAAAATAATTATATTAAGCTTTTTTATTATCGGTTTAGGGGTTTTAGCATTTAATTTTGATGATATAACTGATAAGCTTGCTAAAGTCCTGCGAAGAGAACCAACTGTTGTTATAAGTAAAGTTAATAGTTATTATAAAAATAATGGTTTTGAATTTGTTAAAGAAAGTACTAATTATATTCCCTATAGCCAGCAAGATTTAAAAGATATTTTTTATTCTTCTTTAAATGCTGGTTATGAAACATTTACTTTTTATTGTCCGGCTGAATATTATGAGTGTTTAAATGATGTTCATTCTTTTTCATCAGATAATAGTCTTCTAACTCATATTAATAATTTTGTTAGTCCATTTAATAACTTTGATAATATAAAAGTTGTTTATGATGAAACGGGTGAGGTAACAATTAAAGTAAATAAGCTATATTCTCCTGATGAAATAAGTATTATTAATCAGGAAATAGATAGAATAATAGCAAGTAAACTAAATAGTGAAATGGAGCTTGAAGATAAGATTTTAACTATCCATGATTATATAATCAATAAGACTAAATATGATGAAGACAGACTTAGTGGAATAATAAAATATAAATCTAATATAGCCTACGGACCATTAATAGAAGGTTATGGAATATGCGGGGGATATTCTGATGCAATGGCACTATTTTTAAATAGATGGAATGTCCCAAACTTTAAAGTAGCATCAGATACTCATGTTTGGAACGCAGTTTTTATGGGTGATGCGTGGCTTCATCTTGATTTGACTTGGGATGACCCCGTAAGTGAAGATCGTTCTAAAGATACTTTACTTCATAAATTTTATTTAATTGACACTTCAACTTTAGAAAGTTATGAAATAACAGATCATGATTTTAATAAAACCATTTATCGAGAACTGGCAAATTAATTATTTTAAACTCTTTATTATATAAATAAAGAGTTTTTATAACTGCTACTATTGGGGTTGATAAAACCATCCCGACTATGCCAAAGAAATAACTAAAAATTATTAAGCTAATAATTATTAAAATCGGATTTATTTTAACGGCTTTGCTCATAATATAGGGATGAATAAATGAACTCTCAACTATCTGCAGAGATATAATAATTATTAAAATAGTTATACCTAAAGAAGGACTTATATTAAAGGCAACTATTACCGAAGGGATTCCGCCAATATATGGACCTATATAAGGGATTATATTAGTAAATGAGATAATTATTGCAAATAAGAAAGCATATGGAAGACTTGCTAGAAAAAAAGATATAATTGCTAGAAAAAATAATATTATTGTATTAAGAATTGTTCCTCTTACAAAGGCTCTTAAATTAATACTTAACTTATATATAAGATTACTAGGAACATATCTTCCTAAAAACTTACTAACATCTTTATGATTAGTTAAAAAGAAAAAACTAATAAATAATGAATAAAATATAGTTAAAGTTAAATCTTTTATATTGATTGTAAATTTATTTAAAAAAGTAAGTACTTTATTAGAAAGTCCATTAAAATCAATCTTATTTAAAATATCAGGATCTATTTTTTTATACATAGAAGAAAGTTGCGGAATAAGAATTTTTATCTCATTAATAATTACTGGAACTGCTAAGTAAGCAATTAAAGAAAAAAGTAATGCTAGTAATGTATAAGTAATAACCGTACTAGTAATGGTTTTAAAATATTTATTAAAATAAAACATTACTGGTTTAATTAACCAAGCAATTCCATAACCAATAAATAAAGGAGATATTAAAGTTAAAATAACATGACAAAAATTTAATATTTTAAATTCTTTAATAATTATTATCGCTATTAAAATATTAGTTAAAAATAATAGTATATTTAATAATTTTTTATTTTTAATTTGTTTCATATTATATTTTCATCAAAAAAAGAAGTTTTATACACTTCTTATTTCATTGTACTTTGCATATGGTCAATTGTATCATTAATCTTCTTCTTAACTTGATATTTATTTTTAGTTAAAGATTCATACCCTAGGTATGCACCTACTCCAGCACATGCTCCTACAGCAAACATCATTACATTAGAAAACGTTTTCATAAAATTCAGCTCCTTAGTAATATTTTAACCACCATTTTTTAAATTATTCAGTATTCTTTGTTTTAAAGATGTTTTTCTAATCTCACTATAATTATTTTTTATTGAAGATGCAAAAGCTCTGCTACTTCCAATTAATACTAGGCTTTTTTTAGCTCTTGATACACCTGTATATAATAGCTTATTATAAAGCATTCTACCATAACTAAATGTAATAGGAATAATAACATGTTCAAACTCACTACCTTGACTCTTATGAATACTAATTGCATAGGCATGAGTAATAGTATTCATTGCATCTTTCTTATAAGAAACTAGATTACCTTCATAATCAATTATAACTAAATCTGTTTTACTATTTAGATTAATCTCTTTAATATAACCGATATCACCGTTAGAAATATTTAAATCAAGATCATTTACTAAATTAAGAATTTTATCCCCTACTCTATAAATAACTCCAAAATTAGATATTTCTTCTTTGTTAGGTTTTTTAGGATTATATAAATCTTGCAGTAAAACATTTAAATTATCAATACCATTTTCTCCTTTATACATAGGAGCAAGTACTTGAAAGTTAGTTTCATTTAAACCCTTTTTAAGGGCTTTATTGATAACTTGTTTTATAATGTTTTTAACCTCACTACTTGGAACTTCAATAAAGTTATAATCATCTCTTTTAACAAGTAAATCTTCTTCGATATTGACCTCTTTTATATCCTTTGCTAAAACTGGAATATATGAGTTTTCACTTTGACGATAAATATTTTCTAGTCTTGTATGTGTAATTACATCACTTTGAATCATGTCACTTAGAACAAGACCAGGTCCCACACTTGGCAGCTGGTACTCATCCCCGACAAAGACAATTTGCGTTTTTAAATCAATGCCTTTAAATAACGCTGATAATAAATGATTATCAATCATTGATGTTTCATCAATAATAATTAATTTATAATGCATTTTATTAAATTCATTTATTCCAAATGTATTTCTTTCTTTATCCCATTTTAAAAACCGATGAATAGTACTAGCGGGCATTGCCGTTGTTTCACTCATTCTTTTAGCTGCTCTTCCAGTCGGAGCAAGAAGCATGACTTCTTTATCAAGGCCAACATCATTTAAATTATTAAGCCAGCCATATATTTTAATAATCCCTTTAATAATCGTGGTTTTCCCAGTACCTGGTCCTCCAGTAATAATTGATATATTATTTTTTAAAGCTCTGGTAATTGCAAGTTTTTGTTCATCATTATAAGTTATATTTAATTCATTATTTAACTTAATTAAATATTCATCAAGGGATTTAATTTTTAATTCTGGTTTTTTAATTAATTTAGTTAAACTCTCAGCACTATTTACTTCATCTAAATATTCATCAATTAAATAATAATCATCACTAGTAATTATGATTTTTTTATTTAAATATAATCGATCAAGGATCTCATCCACTTGCGTATATATTTTAAAATGATTAGCTAAATACTCTACTATTTCAATTTTATCTAAATATATATCTCCATTTTGAAAAGATAAACTTTTCATTGATTCAATTATACAAGCTTCAATTCTTCTTTCATCATCTAGTTTATTATTTAATAAAAATATTTGATCTAGTTTTTTAAATTCAATTAAATCTGTTAATAGATATATATTATCCTCAACTACATTTTTAATATCTTTTTCATAAATTTTTATTAATTTCATTGTTTCTTTAATCGTAAAACCTAAGTTTTGTAAATACACTATATATTCATCGGTTTCATAATATTTAATAACTGAATTATAAATACTTTTAGCCGTTTTAGCCGATAAATTAGGTACTAGTAAAAGATTACTTTCATTTTCTTTAATCTTAGCAAGAGACTCACTTCCAAATACTCCAACAATTTTTTCAGCAGTTTTAATTCCACACCCTTTAACAAAACTACTTGTTAAGAATTCAATGATTGCTTCTTTTTCTTCAGGTTTTACTTTTTCATAGCTAGATGTTTGAAACTGCTTGCCATACTTTTCATGCTCTATATATTCCCCATGGAATATATAAAGAGCATTAGTCATAAGCTCATTAAAATGACCTGTAAATGTAATTGTTTTATTAGTTTCTATTTCTTGATCATCAGTTTCTTGAACCCTAAAAAGACCGACCATATAGCCAGTACTACTTTCATAAATTGTTTTTCGGTATTTTCCTTTAATAAAACTCATAAGAAAATTGTATCAAATAGTAAAGCTAAAGTCTAGATAGTCTTTTAAAAGATGAAAAAAAGCAAAGCTTTTTATACTTTACTATTTGGTTTTTGCGGGCTCTAGAGGCACTACTTCAATAGGAGGCTCTAAAATATAGTCTTCTCCGTATTTTTTACCAGTAGCTGTTTCAGCTATTGATATAGAATCTTTTAAATTATTATAAATCGCCGCTTCTTTTATTTTAATGTCCTCTTCACTATAAAAACCTGTCTGACTATTCTGCATAATTTCTAACTCTTCGATTGCTTTATGGGCTTTATATAGTAGCGGAAGCTCGTGAGATCGTTCTAGGTTATGGGGGTTTTCTTCTTTTAACCCGACTACTCGTTGTTGATCACGCCAAAAACTAATATTTCCTGAATCCACTTCAGATGCTGGAATAGCAAATGCTTTTTCAACAAAATATGTTTTTGCCTCGATTTCACTCACTTCTCCAATAGTAAATGTATAACCAAATAATTCAAGCTTAGAAATTGGAACATCTAATTTAATAGTTTGTCCAGCATTTATTGTATTTGCATTCGATATCTTATTATCTTGGCAAATTTTAGCAACTTCCGAAGTAATTCTACTTGTATACCTAAAGGCGATATCTTCAAGAGTATCTCCAAACTTTATAGTATAAGTAATTGCACCTTTTTGCTCTAACTCTTCGACTTCTTCAATTTGGGTTGGACTTAAAACCTCTGCCTTTGGCTCCATTTTACAACCAGCAAAAGAAGTAGCTATCATTAAAGTTAAGGCACCAGCAACGACTTTTTTATGTAGCTCAGAATTCTTTTTAAACATAATAGTAATGTTTTTTGGAAGATTAAAGCCTCTTAAAACAGATGCTCTTAAACCTTTATCTTTACTTTTTTTAATATTATCTCGATAAGCTGTTAGACTTAAATTAACAGGTTCATCATCAAAAGTTCCCTTTATTTTATATTCAGCAATTGCTCTCATTTTTATCTCTCCTACTCTTTGAATAATTATACTCCGATAACATCTTCTTTGTCAATTTTTATGATTTGCGCTTCATAATAAGTATTAGGCTCTAATGTTTTATTTATTTTTACTTTAATATAATTAGAAGTATGACCAATTGACCACCCTTCTTTAACCTCTTCAATTAAAATTTTAAGAGTTTTATTTAAAAATATTTGATAATATTCATTTTCTAAAATATTAGATATTTTAATCATTTCTTTACTTCTTAACTTTTTAGTAGCAGGAGCTACTATATTTTTCATATTAGCAGCGGCTGTTTTATCTCTTTTCGAATATGGAAAAACATGAATCTTTCCAAACTTTAATTGTTTTACTGAATCTATACTCTCTCCAAAGTCATCTTCAGTTTCCGTTGGAAAACCAACGATTAAATCAGTTGTAATATTAATATTAGGCCTAATATCTCTTATTTTATTTATTATTTTAAAATATTTATCTAAATTATATTTACGATTCATTTCTTTTAAAACTTTATTACTTCCACTTTGAAGAGGGATATGAAGATGATCACATATTTTAGAATTGTTTTTAAGTTCCTCTAAAAACTCATCCGTTATTTCGGTTATTTCAATACTACTAATTCTAATATGCTCTAAATCACTAATTTTACTTATTTCTTTAATTAATGAAACCAAATTATAGTCAGTACCTTTTCCATAACTACCAGTATGAATACCAGTTAAAACTATTTCTTTATAGCCATGTTTTACTAAACTTTTTATTTCATTTACAGCAGAATTAAAATCCTTATTTCTAATATTCCCTCTAATATAAGGAATAATACAATAAGAACAATAATTATTACATCCATCTTGGATTTTAACAAAACCTCTTGTTCGACCAGAAAAGTTTTTAATATTCATGTCTTCAAAATCAACTTTATTTAAATCATAAAACTTAGATATTTTATTTTTATCATTTAAATACACTTGAAGATATTCTAAAATTTTACTCTTATCTTTATTACCAAGTAAAATATCTATTTCTAAATCATTTAATTCTTCTTGATGCATCTGCGATGAACATCCACATACTATTAAGATTGAATTTGGATTAATTCTTCTTGCTTGTCTAATTAATTTTCTACTTTTAGAATCACTTTGATTAGTAACCGTACATGTATTTATTACAACTATATCTGGGTTATCATTAATAGTCACGATTATGTCATTATTATTTTCAAATTGTTCTTTAATAACCTGGCTTTCATAATGATTAACTTTACAGCCAAGTGTTTCAATACAAACTTTCATAATCCTCCTTTAAAAAAAGCCTAGCGGCTTAAATTTTCTTGTAATTGTTTTAACGCTTTTAAAAACGCTTCTTCTTTATCATACTGCATTAATTTGACTTCTAATCTTGGTTCTTCTACTGTTTTAACATCGGTCGTCAAATTTATTTTTTTAATACTTAGTTCAGGAATATCCGATGAATATTCTTCATCATAATCAATTCCGACTTTATTTTTATTCTTAACTAGTTCTTCATAACTAATAATTGCACTTTCTTCTTGCTCTACTTCATAATTAGTAAGCTTTATAGCATCTGGCGTATAATTTTCAAGAGATTTACTGACCTCTTCTATATCAAAAGTATCAACTACTTCTGCTTTTTCGATTGTTTTTTCTTGTTCTTCTATTTCGCCTAATTTAATTAAATATAAAATATAAATAAATAAAACAATTAAGAGAAACGTTCCTATAAAGAAAAAATAATCTCCCATACTAAATGTATAAATAAAACCTATTAAATTTGCTATTACTTCTTTCATCTCTTCACCAAAATTTCTTTCTATTATACTACAGTAATATTAATGCTGCAACTATTCCCAGTAAATTATTAAGGGCGTGTGGTATTATTACAAAATAAATATTGTCTTCTTTTAAATATATATAAGCTAGTACTACTCCTAAAGATACATAAATAATCGATTGTAAAAGACCAAGAATAAGACTATGTTCAGTTGGAAAAACATGAATAAGTCCAAAAACTAGACCACTTATTAAAACATATAATACAGGCTTGTCAATAACCTTTCTAAATCCTAATCTAAATACTCCTTCTTCAACAAACGGAGCAATTATAACTGATGATATTAGCATTAAAATAGGTGCTACTTTTATTAGATCTTCTAACATATTCTGGTTATCACTTTGAGCAAAATCCACATTTAAAATAACTGCTAATATTGAGGTCATAACTGATGCTCCAAATTTAACTAAAAGAATTATTCCAAATAGTTTAATACATTTCTTAATATTTTTATTAAGATCAAGTTTAAACTCACTAAAATCTTTTTTAAAATACTTAAAGTATAAAAATAAGATAATTAAGAATAAGATAATACTTATTAATGCATCAGCATATGCAGAATCTAAAAAGCTAAAATTTTCTAAGTCAAAACCTAATATTGTAAATATAAAACTTACTACATAACCAATACTAAAAAATATAAATAGTACGACTAATAATTTAATTGAATTAATTATTTTTTCCTTCATCTCTAACCTCCAAATAGTTTAACAAGTAAGATATTACCAAATAAACTATAAAATAAACAAGTTATAATACTAAACCAGATATTAGTATTATTCTTACGATATATATAGGCAAGAGATGCATAAAACACAAAGAAAGGGATTGCATTAATAAGCATATAAATTACTGAGGTTTCCGTGCTTACTACAGATATAACTGCCCCAACTAGTCCACTTACAATAATTGATTTATTTTTTGAATAAAATAGATCACTTACTCCTAAGACATATATAATACATTTAATTATCGGAATAATTAAAATATTTTTAACTAAATTAACTATAAATTTAAGATCAAAAGAATCACTAAAAATATTTTGATTATTTAGACCTACATAATTAACTTTAAAAGATACTGCCAGTGTATTACCTAAATAATTAGCAACTGCTATTAGCAAGGTAACAACGATAAAAAAGACAATTGTCATCAATATATTAGGAAAAACATTCCTTTTAAATCTTCTAAGATCTCTAGAAAGGTCATCACGATAAAGAAAATAAATTAATAAGAAGACCAAAATATAGAAACTTAATATTATAATACTTTCACCTAGATAAGAATCACTAAAATTTATTCCCAGTTTAGTTAAGCCTAAATAATAATAGTGTTCACCATAGGTTATTAAGAAAGCTGCTAAAATAATCTTAATTAAAGCATTTAGATTTTCTTTCATAATGCCTCCTATATTAATAATAAGCTATAATTTTATTTCTAACAATAATAAAAGTGTAAATTTATATATAATTTACACTTTTATGTACAAATGTTATACATTTATGTCAGTATGTTTAATAATATAAACTTTCTTGTTTTTATAAAACGCATAAAAAACTTCATCTGTATTTAACTCTTGTTTTTTTAAATATAAACGGAGCCATAGCTGACTTTTTCTTATATTTTTTAATGTTTCTTTTTGAACTATTCCATCAACTATAATCGGTAGTGGATATTTCCCGTCAGTTTTAAGTAAATTATATTTAAAAACAGAAAGTTTACCATTATTTTCTAAAAATGCATATTCGACTTCTTCAATACTTTTAATACTTTGCTGCCTTAAACTAAGAAGAAGATCATCAAGAGTATATCTTTGTTTAATCATTTCTTTATAGTTAATTACTCCTTTATTAATTATTAAACTAGCTTTACCGCTAAAAAAAGTTCTAAAGGTTCTAGATTTAACTGAAATATAGGCAAAAGCTATTTCAAAAGCCACTAAAATACAAATAGGAATAATTGTATAGTAAATAGGACCTTCAATATTTTCAATACTAATCGCACATAATTCAGCAATCATAATTGAAACTATTACATCAATTATACCAAGTTGGCCTATTTCTCTTTTACCCATTATTCGGTAACATAAAGTTACAAAAAAATAAAAAAAGATTGTCCGATATATAATAGATACTAGTTCGATTTTAATCACCTACTATATTATGGACAATCTTCTTGATTTTTAATCAAACTTAAAAATAATGGTCTATACTATTGTTAATTATCTTCATTTATTTCAAAGTTTGATCATTCAGTACACATAGCTTAATAAACATCCTGGGCATTTAAACACGTACCTTTAAAAAGCCTTTTTCGTTATCATATTCTTTTAAGCCTCTAAGATAATAAGGTGTATCATTATCTGAAATTATAAATGACATAATTTTATTTTTTAAACATTCTTTAAACATAATCACCCTACCTACCCTGCCATTGCCATCTCCTAACGGACTAGGGTGTTTTTTTTTACCCTAATCTTTTTTATCAGCAATTAAATTTGCATCATCAACTAATTTATCAAAATCAGATAAATATTTTTTGTCTTGAATAACTTTAAACTTATCATATTCAATTTCTGCTTTTTCTTTTGCTTGTTCATGAGATATAGTTCCCTTATCAGATAATATATCATAATCGTTCGTAGATAAAGTGATATTAACCCTTTCTATCCAATCAACCATTTTCATAGGCAATTGTCTTTCAGCTCTATTTTCAGCAATATCTAAAAATATATTTACAATACTATTTAAATCTTTTAGTTCTTTTTCATCTAAGAAATTTTTAGCAATAATAACATCACTTTTTAATATCTTACCATCTGGAGATTTTCTCCAATTCGTAAGCCCCATATTATCTTTTTTACTATCTGCACGAGTATATATTATTTCAGCAGCAGTATTTTTTGTTATTGCATAATGAAATTTATTCTGGATTGTAGCATAGAAATCTCTTGCTATTTCACTTGTTTTATCATAATCAATGGAACACTCAGCAAATATATCTGTTATCTTTTGATAGAACATTCTCTCGCTTGTTCGAATTAATTTTATTCTTTCAAGTAATCTTTTAAAGTATTCTTGATCGCCTTTTTTCCCCTGCATAAATCTTTCATCATCAAGAGCAAAGCCTTGTATCATATAATCTTTTAATATTTTTGTAGCCCATTTTCTAAATTTTACTGCTACTTTAGAATTTACTCGATATCCTATGGAAATAATCATATCTAAATTATAATAATCTACTTGATATGTTTTTCCATCTGTAGCAGTAGTTGCAAAATTTGCAACAACTGAGTTATCAAGCTCATTTTCTTCAAATATATTTTTTATATGCCTAGAAATTACAGATTTATCTCTATTAAATAATTCAGCAATTTTCATTAATGGCAACCATACTGTTTCGTTACCATAAATAACTTCTACTCTTATATTGTCGTCATCATTATAAATAACTATTTCATTTTTTATATTTTCTAACATTCATTTCTGCTCCTTTCGTTTTCTATATTTTTCGACAAGTATCCATACTTTACTTCTCTTACCGAATGCAATTCTCTAAAGGTTTTATTCAAATCATCAATCATTTTAGCATACTCCTTTGGAGTTTTTGGATTAGCAACTATTACTTTAAGTCTTTTTTTAGGTCTTTTAATATATATTCTTGGCATTTTTATTTTTACTTTCGTACCACAATTATTACATTTTGTGGTACGAAAGTAAATTAAATATTATTTACTTTTTTATTTTGAATATTTTCATTTACTTTTTTTATAAACTCATCTACTGGAATTGAAATAGATTCTTCACTTCCATATACTCTATAAGTTAAATTTTTTGCATCAACTTCTTTATCGCCAATTATAATTGTAATTGGTACTTTATTAGTTTGACTCTCTCTAATTTTATAAGAAAGCTTCTCTTCTCTTGCATCAAGTTCTACTC
Organism: Bacilli bacterium; assembly: GCA_028709545.1. Classification (GTDB taxonomy): domain Bacteria; phylum Bacillota_I; class Bacilli_A; order RF39; family UBA660; genus DUUS01. The sequence continues at coordinate 13,365 of JAQVWT010000007.1, read as the reverse complement.
TAAAATTAGCTTCACTAAATAGTTTTTCTAATTTCTTTGAGTAATCTAGATGATAATTATTATTAACTGGAACTATATTTACTTGAGTTGGTGCAAGCCAAACAGGAAAAGCACCAGCAAAATGTTCAATTAAAAGCATAATAAATCTCTCGTAGGAACCTAAAATGGCCCTATGTACCATGACAGGGTTTACTTTATCTCCGTTTTCATTAGTGTAAACTAATTCAAACCTTTTTGGTGTAGCAAAATCTAATTGAACCGTAGGTATTTGTATTTCTCGCCCTAAAGCATCTTTAAACATAAAATCAAGTTTAGGACCATATAACGCTGCTTCTCCCTCACATTTTTTAGCATCTAGTTTTAATTCGCTTGATATTTCCTCAAGCATTGCCTCACATATATCCCAGTCTTTAGAATCACCAATATATTTTTCTGGATGGCTATAATCTCTTACAGATAAAGATACCCAGTGATTACCCCATAATCCTAAAGAACTATAAAAATCTTTAATTATATTTACTAAGTTTACTATCTCTTGCTTAACTTGATTAATAGTGCAAAATGAATGCCCGTCCTCAACAGTTATAGCATAAACCCTTCCTAACCCACCTACAGCTCCTTGTAATTCCGCTCTATGCATTTTATCAGACTCCATATATCTTATTGGTAAATCTCGATAAGATCTCATTTTTGATGCATATAGCTGGGTATGATGAGGGCAAAGAACAGGTTTTAATACCATATTATGTCCTTTATTACTTGTAACATGAAATAGTTCTTCAGAAAATTTTGATGCATGCCCTGAAATTTCAAATAATTTAACATTAGCTAAATGAGGGTTATACACTTTTTGCCAACCATAACTTTTACAAATTCTTTCCACTTCTTTTTGTAATTCTTCTTTTATTATTGTTCCTTTTGGTGTATAAAGTGGCAACCCAGGACCTACTAAATCTGAAAAGCAAAATAAATCAAGGTCTTTTCCAAGTTTTCGGTGATCTCTTTTTTTCGCTTCTTCTACCAAATTTAAATACTCATCTAATTCTTCTGCTGTTTCAAAACATATTCCATATATTCTTTGTAGCATTTTATTATTAGTATCACCTTTCCAGTAAGCTCCGCTCACCTTTAATAGTTTAAAATGCTTTAGCTCCTTAACAGTATCAACATGAGGTCCACGACAAAGATCAGTAAAGTCTCCTTGAGTATACATACTAATTACTTCATCTTCCATATTATTAATTAAATCAAGTTTATAAGGATCACTTGCAAACTCTTTTAAAGCTTCTTCTTTAGTAATTTCTCTTCTAAATATTCTTTTACCATCTTTAGAAATCTTTTTCATTTCTCTTTCAATTTTTTCAAGATCTTCTTCTTTTACAACTTCATCACCTAAATCAATGTCATAGTAAAAGCCTTCCTCGATAACCGGTCCCACCCAAAATAATGCTTTAGGATATAAATGTTTAACAGCCCCTGCAAGTAAATGAGCACAGCTATGATTAATTACATTTAATCTTTCATCTTCTTTAATATTTTTCATAAATTCCTCTTTTCTAAACAAAAAAGAATAGTACAAGGGAGTGATTAAATCACGGTACCATCCTTTATTTTCTCTTAAACTTCTTAACGCAAAGTAACACGTAAATTATTAATTTCTCTCAAAAGGTAGTAATTATTAAATATTGTTATTAGCTTTCACCAAAATACTAACTCTCTATAAACTTTATTTAATAATTGTGTCCTTCTCTTTGATTTAATTAGATTCTACCACATCTTAAATTAATTTTCAAGATGCGACAAATGGATCACTAGCCGTACCAGTTCCTTGGACTCGGGCATCAGCAAAGATAGAAACTACTGGTCTTACTCCCCGAATCATCTCAGCAGTATGAAGAGCTAGAGCACCAGAAATAAGATAAATATTAGCATATGAACTTCCACTTGAATACATTTGATAAGGAGTCATTGTCCAAAATCCCTCATCAGTGAGTAAATAATTGTTTTCTCCTCCCAAACTTCTAACTAACCCTGCCATTGATGCCTCATCTGCAGTAATTAGACCAACTGGGTATGTAAGATTTCCATTTCCGATAACTGTGTCTGCTACTGTAAAGCAATCATTTTTAATTCCACATTTTAAAGTTGGATTTTTTTGAGTATTTAAACGCACTAATCCTTGATAGTCAGTTGCAGATTTACCATACCCAGTTCCAGTACTACTTTGCCTATCATTACAAAACAAATTATCTACTATATTATTTTCAATTTCTTTTCCTGAGATATTGGTTGAATACCAGTTATCGATTATGTTTTTAATTTCTGGAGAAGTTTCGTTATAAGTTGCAGCTTTTGATACCGTACCATCTCTTTGGGTAGAGGCTACTCCATTTAGTCCTCCATACATATATCCAACATATTTAGCATCATCATTATTTGTTGTATTAAATGCTGATGTGCCAATTTGCGTATCGGTGCTTCCATCATTTACTACACCATTGGTAGTAAACTGAGCTTCTGTCCCATTATAAATAAGTCTAATAGAACCATCACCATTTATTCTGACTATCTTCCACTGGAATCCTCCCCAAATTAAATTATTATTAAGCTCATCCTTTATTCCGCGGTAGTAATATGAAGTGCCATATTCATCAGAATCAGCATATATTCCACTTATACCATTTATAACACTAAATAATGGTTTTCCTTTAGCTTCAATCGCCTCTGCTCCTCCACCTTGGGCTAAAATTAAATCACTTAATAACGGCGGTGGATTATAGTTTTCAGTTAAAATATATGCTGCTATTTGTTTATCTTGTTCAATATTTTGATCATAATCCTCATTTGGAAAATATATTTCTAAATCGTATGTATGAGTTTTATTACCGTCAGTTGGTACTTCAAAAGACCCTGTTCCTAGCTCAATAGTGCTAGCTCCAGAAGGAATCTTTGTTAATGTTGTTATACTCGGAAGCACCAATCCATTATTATCGGTATTCTCACTAATTAACTTATATTTTAAAGCCTCACTTGAAAAATCATTTTTTTCAACCACTAAACTCATTTTATATGCCATTGGTACTTTGGTATTATTAAAACCAGTTACAGTAAATCTTTTAATAGCGACTGGATTATTACTGGGAAGGATATTAGTAATATCAATATCATCTCCACCATCATAAATAATAGTCATTCTACCACCCTTTACTTCAATAGTAGTTGACTCATCTCCACCAGTTATATTTGCAGTAAAATAAGCATATGATACCCCAATAATTACTAATAATATAATTAATAAACCACTTACTAAAATTAGTATATCTTTTTTTTGTTTCATTTGTCCTCACATCCTAGACAAACATAACATTTAAAAAAAACAGATTCAATAGATCTGACAAAACATGACATTATTAATTATTTATATTTATTAACGTTTTTGACTTCAAAAAAATATACTTAGTTAAGTATATTTAAATTTATTATTATCAGACACAGTTAACTGGAAAAGCTCTAACTTGGAAAAGCTCTTTTAAGACGCTAGCCGCAGCCCAGGACGAAACGAGTAATATATATCAGCACACCCACGGCTGTTGCTGAAGTTAAACAGTCCTGCATTGGTGTTATTACCTGAGTCGCCCCCTCGATAGAACCAAGGACCTGAGGCTTGCGGTAAGTAGCTAGCATCTCCGTACCAGCTACCAGCTGTTGTTCCTTCCCAGCTTGACCCATTATGTCTAGCAGCATCGTAACTGGTTTCATATACGGCATCTCCATAAATATTAGTATCATATGCCATTCCAACACCACCGAGTAAATCCTCTGTTTTTGTGAAATATCTATTTATATATTTTGAATTTATATTTAATAATGTTTCTTCTGTAAACCCACTTGTATTAGTGGTAGGTAAGTTATTGTAATTACCCATTACTCTATCCCATGATCCACCACTCATGTCATATACGCCATATATATTATGAGTAGTACTGGCTTTTTGACCATTTAGAGTATTATATTCTACGCATGTTTTTTCACTTGCAGCATCAACTTCAGTTCCGGAGCAGCCTGTGCGATACTTATAAAATGCATTATTCCATATTTCCTCAGTATCGGCTCCGGATATTGACTTAGATAAGTATGCTACTGCTCCCCACTCGAGGTTGGTGAGCATGTGTGGATCTACTTCCTCTGGTTCCCATCCATAGACTGGATTATTTTTCATGCTTAATATAGCATCAAAGGCATTACTGTTAGTTATACATCGCCTTTGGCATTACCTTAATTGTTTTAGTTGACACGTCATCAGCTGGATCACAGTCGCCAGTTATTGTGGCAACTCCTTCGGCAGCAGTTGGCTCATACTTAGCCACCCAAAACCCAAGTTCTGAACCTTCAACGTCAAATGCTGGATGAAGGAAGTGATGCATTGAAGTATCTTTAACACCGGGATTGTATCCGGTGGTTTCTATTATAGTATTTCCTGCACTTACACTTGTTTCTTCTCTTAAAAATTTAATATCGATTGTGCCAGTTTCATTTGAGTAATAACCGTCAGTTATTTTATAAGCATATCTGGGTATCCAGACCCAGTATGAGCCATCAGATGTTTTTGCATTCGCCCATTTTTTATTGTTATAATCATACCAGCCAGAGTCTTTTTTTGTTGTTTCTATTTCCTTAAATTCATCATCCCACTTGACTGGAGTCATGCCCGTAAATAAGACTGGTCTATTTACGCCTTTTGATTCATTATAAGGAAGACTATCGTAATCAAAGTTTTCTACTATAACATGGGCTTTGATTTCTTTTTCTTGATTCACATTTTGATTATAGTTCTAAGTTATAGGTATGAGTTTTATTAGCATCAGTTGGTACTTCGAAATTTCCATAACCTAAAGTATAAGTTCCTTCACCACTTCTTATATTAGTAAGTACATTAATAGATGTAGCTACATTTCCACTATTATCATTATTAGTGCTTATCAATTTATATTGAATAGCGTTTTCTGAGAATGTATTTTCTTCTATTACTAAACTTATTTTATAACCCATTGGTGTATTAGTATTATTAAATCCGGTTACAGTAAATGTTTTAGTTCCAAATGGAGTACTACTTGGTTCAAGAGTATCAACATCAACTTCACTTCCACCACTAAAAGTAATAAGCATTTTACCACCTTTAGCTGTAATTGTAGTTGTTTCTTCACTACCAGTTATATTTGCAGTAAAATAGGCAAAAGATAGCCCGATTGTTATAAGTAATAATATTGCTATACTTAGTACTGCTGATAAAACAATGTTTTTTTTCTGCATCTATGTTCACGTCCTATATTAATACTATCATTTTTATAATTTTCATGCAATATGTCATGCAAAGTTTGACAATTTCACTAGAAACCTTTTTAATATTTAGTAGTTTGTGATATTATTAGGATAGAAAAGTAAGTGATATATTTGGATAAAATAATGTTTAAAATAACCAGAAACTTATTAGTTGTATCAATTTTAAAAAAAGATACTATTAAAGAGAATTTAAATAATACGAATATAATTGATACTAAAGAACTTGTCTTTAGTAAAGATTATATAATAGATAATTTAGATTTAGTATCTTCATTTTTAAATGTTGTAATTATTAAAAGAGAAGTTAATAAGGTAAGTATTAGAGATTATTCGATAATATCACTAATTATTAAAATAATTAATGAGATACCTTCAATTGAAGAGTTATATATCAAGCCTGATAAACAAGTTAATTATAAAATATTTATGGAGCTGCTTGAAAATAAATACCTTAAAGTATTAGAAGTTTATGATATACCTAAGTATTTATTAGAACGTCTTGATTTAAATAAAAATTTAGTAGTTAAAACGAGAACGGAAATATTTTTTATTAGTCAGTTTATGAGTAGTAATAATCTTATTACTTATAGTGATATTTATTATAAAAAAAGTATTAATATCAATAATCTATTTACTGAAGAAGATATTAATGATTTTGAAATATTTATTAATATTAATAATTATTTAAAAGTAATTTATTTAAATAAATTTTCTAGTTCTGTCTTAAAATATATTATTAAATTATTATCTGATAATAATAAAGTTAATATTAAAATTGTGATATTAGAAGAAGGAAATAACTTAAATGATATATATCATTCTTTAAATAATATTAAACTTGATTATGATAAATATTTTAAAGAGAATAATATTAAATTTAAAATAAATTATAGTTTAGAATTTAAAAGGAAAAATTTGTTTAAACAAATTAATTTAAATTTTATAAAAATATGTATTTTAGGAGTTATTATTTTAAGTCTTACTTTAATGGGGCTTAATTATTATAAAAACTATACTCAAGCAAGTGATATAAAAAAGATAGAAGCTGAACTTAAGAATATTATTAAACAAATTGATGATGAATATGATTTTAATGATCAAGATCCTGAATATGATTATATAGATGGAGTGGTTCCAAAAGACACTACTACTACTAAAAGTAATTATGTTAGTTCTTATTATAAAAATTATGATAAGGTTTTTGATACCTTACTTAAAATAAATAGTGATACTAAGGGTTGGCTGACAGTTAATAATACGAGAATTGATTATCCAGTAGTACAAGCTACTGATAATGAATATTATCTAAATAGAGATTATAATAGTTATAAAAACTCTATGGGTTGGATATTTATGGACTACCGAAATAGTATTGATGTTTTAAATCAAAATACAATAATATATGGACATAATATAACTGCTGGTATTATGTTTGGAACTCTTAGATATACGATGAATAGTTCATGGCACGCTAAAACAAATAATCAAGTAATTACTTTTAACACTATAAATTCTGCGTATAAATGGCAAATAATATCTATTTATAAAATTCCTAATACAACTGATTATTTAACAACCTCTTTTTATACTAAAGAAGATTATCAAAATTTCTTAGATCTAATAGTTGGAAGAAGTGTTTATAATTTTAATCAAAATATTACTACTAATGATAAGATATTAACGTTATCTACTTGTGATAACCGAGGACAAGATCGATTAGTTGTTCATGCTAAATTAATAGTTGATTAAATTTAAAAATAGCTATTTTATTAGCTATTTTCTTCGCTTTCATTTTCTTTCATAGACTCAAGCAAAACTTTCATCTGACGATATTCTTTTAAAGTAAACATTTCTTCTTTCTCTGTTTTTTTTACTTCTTCAATAGTTTTTGGAAAATCTAATATTATATTAGAAGTTTCTAAATTTTCTTTTGGTAAAAAAGCTTTTATTATTTTATATAATATTAAGAAAGTAATCCAAATCACAAAGATAATTATACTTAATTCTAAAAGCATCATTAAGGTACTATTAGTATAAATACTTATTTTATTGGTTAAATCAACATTACTTTTAGCTATTTGATCTAAAATTAGAAAAAAGAGAAAACTATTTATAATTAAAACAAATAAGTTAATTCTTTTAACTGTTTTATTCATCTTCTTACTAACAACACTAACAATTAATATTATTAAACTAATAAGAAGCATTAATATATATTCAAGTACTGATGGAAAATAGATAATTGCCACTATATTTTTAGCTATTGTATCAAAGATACTAAGCAGTGATTCTAAATAAGAATACATAAAGAAGAATATTAAGATAATTGATACTATCCCATAAACAATTTTTGTTTTAGAATCCTTTTTAGAAATAAATAATATATCTATTACCATTAAAGATATTCCTAAAAGTAAAATCAAAAAAAGAGGTGATGTATATATAAGATTAAAAACTGTTTTAATCTTTTCTAGGAGAGTATACTCTACCATAATCATCACCTCTTTTGTCCTTTTTATTCTTTTTTAAACTAGTTCACAAATATATATAGTTTGTGTGTTTTTATCCCCTTTAGTACATGTAATAAGTGTTAGTGTTGTTATATCTTTATTTCTTTTAATAACAACATCACCGTCTTTTAAATCAGTATAAATGTTTTTTATTTTATATTTATATTCAGTACCATTATAAGTTATAAATACATCATCCTCAAGTTTTAATTTATATAAGTCTTTAAAAAATGATACAGAACTACTTCCTGAATGACTAGCAATAATTAAATTACTTTTAGAAACATCAGGATATTTAGATGGTTTAATAATTTCAATATTACGATTAACATTATTATATTTACTATTAATTTCTGTAAAACCTTTTTTTAAATTTATTTTTGGAATTGATAAATAACCAATATAATATTTTGAATAATCAATTACTGGTGCAGGTACAGGTACTACTGTCTCTACAGCCTCAATTATTTCTTCTGGGTCTTCTATTACTGGAGTATCTATCTCCTCTGGTAATTCTAGAGTATCTATCTCTTCTGGTATATTAGCTAATTCAACTATCTGTTCATAATATAATTCATTCATTTCATCAAATACTTCAAATTTCTTTTCTTTAAAATAAGTACTTGATATAATACATAAACCAATAAATGTTATAAGCACTCCAAGTGTTACTTTTATTTTTCTTTTAGATACTAAATTGTCCATTTTTCTTTAATAAATAGGCACCACTTGCTAAAGTTAGTGTTCCGAAAGTATAAGTAAGTATACTTGTTAAGCCTGTTTTCGGTACAATAACAGTTTCTTCTTCTAGAACTGGCATATTATAAACAATTATTCCGTTAGCAAGTTCATATACTCCGCTATTATTTCTTATCAGCAGTGTTCCATCTTCTAATACTCTAAAATAAACAACTTCTTTATTTAGATCATATCCAGTTGGAGCTGATATCTCTTCTAGCGTATAATCCCCTTTACTTAATAAAGTGTTATAACTTTCTCCAGTTGTTACCCAAGTAGTGACAATTTCTCCCTTTTCATTTTTAATTCTAAGCGTTGCTCCAGTTAAATAATTATTAGTGCTTTTATCTAGTTTACTAATATTTATAGTATCAGTTTTTTCATTAACTATATTTATATATTGAGTAGATACATATTTTCCAGCACTAGATTTAACCATAACATTACCTACTTCATCAACTTTAAAATCAATATCATTTGTAGTTAATTTATAACCAGCCGGTGCATATTTTTCAACTAAAGTATATTCTCCTTCAGCTAAAGTTAAGTATTTAGGTGAATTAGTACTTACCCATGAAACTACCTCATTATTATTAGAATCTTTAATAACTAATGTTGCTCCAGCAATTTCATTTTTACTAATTACATCAGTTTTACTTATTCTAACAGGATTTACTTCAGTATCTTTAACATTTACTACTGTATGATAATAACTTTCATCTGAATATCTAACACGAATTAATCCTTTAGGTGCTGTAGTATATCCTACTGGCGTACTGGTTTCAACAATTGTATAATAACCAGTTGGAATATTAGTAAATATTGTTGGATTAGTAGTTGTTTTCCAAGTTGTATATATATCACTACTATAACAAGTAGAATTTAAACAATTTCCTCTATAAAGTGTTAAAGTAGCATTTTTTAAAGAGTTTCCATCTTGATCAACTTTATAAATAGTTAATAAGTTAGTATCATTTGGAATACTTGCTTTAGTAATTTTAAATATTTTAGATGCTCTTAGTGGATGATTATTAACATATACTTTATCATAAATAACTCTTTGATAAGCTGCAGTATATAAATAATCATAAACAGAATAAGTATTGTAGTTTCCATCTACTTCAACTGAAAACTCAATAGTTTCTCCTGATCTTACCGAACTTATTGGAACTTTTATTTTAAATGTTCCTGCTTTATTAGTTGAATTTATAGTACTATTAACAATAATTGAACCAGCTGGTGCATTAACTAATTTTAAACTACCTAAAGAAGTTAAATTTGAAGAAGTGAAACTAATCTTATCAGATACATAGTATCCACTACTTTCACTAAATTTAACATTGTTTTCGTCAAAACTCATTACACCTTTTACAACTTTATGTTTTTTTGCACCTTCTACTAAGTTATATATTTTACCACATACATCATGAGTATATCTATTATTAGTACAATATGTTTTAGTGCTAGCTGAAATATTAGCATTTCCTCCAGCAAGAACATCCTTATACCACCAAACAGCTATTTGCTTAATATAATAGTCTTTATCGCTATTACCAGTATTTGGTTTATTATTTAAAATATAAATAAACCCTTTATCGACTTCTGTTCCTAGTGTCAATGTTTTATTACTTGGGAAAGTTAAATTAGCAACTTCACAATACAAATAGTGACTTAAATTACTAGTAGTCTTTACCCAAGCAGGAACTCCTTCGACATAATCAGTAATACGAGTCATGCTTCCAGCATTAATAGTGCTAGGTGCAGCTTCAGCATTAAACGTAAAACCAAATAAACATAAGATGCCTGTAATTATCAAGAATATTTTCTTTTTCATAATCAAAACCCTCTCCTTTTGAATGGCTATATAATAACATATGCCATTAGAAAAAGCAATATTTTTCCAAAATCAAATTTTGTCGATTTTAGATAAGTTTTTATTTAATTAGATAAACCTGTATTTAAAGTGCCTTGAAAGGATCGTTTGCACTGCCTATTCCGGTTACTCGAACCCCAGATATTAAAGAAACTGACGGGCGAGCCCCATAGAGGTAATTTGCCCAGTGGTCGTAAAGTTTACCAGACAAATCAATGTGCCACCCGTGTGCATAACCATTCGGGTCCACGTAGTCCGGCGTAAGCAACCACCAATCATGATTGGTATATAAATAATTGGTAGTATTATTTGTATTATGTACTAAGCCTGCCATTGATGCCTCATCAGATGTTAATAATCCGACCGGATAAGTAAGAGACCCATTTCCTAATTCTATATCTGTACCTGTGGTAAATCGATCATTCTTAAGGTCACATTTTAATGTTGGTGTTTTATTTTCAATTATACGGTAAGATGCGGCGTAATGGGTCACGCATTTTAAATAACATGCACCATATCCTGGGCCTGTTGCATCTCCCCCCACTTCACTTTGAAGTTGTCGATCGTTACAAAATAGATTATCGACAACCTGAGATCCTAAGCCTTGATCAAATATATTAGTCTTATACCATGTATCTAGTATTCCTTTTATCGTGCTTGATGTTTCATTATAAGATGCCGCAGCCGAAGTTAACCCGTTTCTTTGCGTAGATGCTTCTCCTTCTAATCCACCATACATATAACCGACATATTTGGCATCATAAATAGCTGAATTAAATCTAGAAGTTCCAATTTGAGTATCTTCTCCAGTATCATTCACAGAACTTTTTGAGATAAACTGAGCTTGTGTTCCGTTATAAACAAGTCTTATTGATCCATCACCATTGATTCTGACGATTTTCCACTGAAAACCTCCCCAAATTAAGTTATTATTTAATTCTTTGGTTCCCCGATAATAATAGGACATACCATATTCATCTGGTGCAGCATATAGTCCCGCATATTCTGAAGTGGCTATTTTAGAAAAATCAGGGGTTGCTTTTGCTTCTATCATTGCTGGTCCACCAACCTCTTGAGCTAGTATTGCTTCGCCTAAAGTTGGCGCAGTGACTACTACAAATGGATCGGCTGCACTACCCTCGCCAGTTGCTCGAACCCCAGATATTAAAGAAACTGAGGGGCGAGACCCATGGGGCATAATCGTCCAGTCCATATACAGGTGACCAGAAGAATTAACGATCAACATGCGGGCAGTACAATAAGCAAACGGGCAGAACATATAGTACGGCGAAAACGACCACCAACTCTGATTGGTATATAAATAATTGGTAGTATTATTATTTGTATTATATACTAATCCAGCCATTGATGCTTCGTCAGCTGTTAATAATCCTACTGAATAAGTTAAGACACCATTTCCTATTATAGAATCAGCACTTGTAGTAAATCGATCGTTTTTTAATCCACATTTTAAGGTTGGTTTTTTATTTGTGTATAATCGATAATCCGAGGCATAACCCGACTCCGCGGTATATCCATAACCAGGGCCTGTAGCTTCTCCGCTAACCTCGCTTTTAAGCTGGCGGTCATTACAAAATAAATTGTTGGCAACATCTGTTTCAAATGGTTTATCTAATATATTAGCCTCATACCAATCATCTAGTTCATCTTTTATTGTACTGTTTGTCTCATTATATGTTGCGGCAGCTGAGATTTCCCCAAATCTTTGTGTAGAGTGCTCTCCAACTGCGCCGCCATACATATAGCCGACATATTTTGCATCAGCATGGTTTGAATTAAATTTAGAAGTTCCTTCTATTTGAGTATCTTCTCCAGTATCATTCATTGTGCCATTTGTATTAAACTGAGCCTCTGTGCCATTATATAGAAGTCTTATTGAGCCATCGCCATTAATTCTGACTATCTTCCACTGGAAGCCTCCCCAAATTAAATTATTATTTAATTCTTTGGTTCCCCGATAATAATAAGAAGTTCCATACTCATCTTCGGCTGCATATAGTCCTGTATCATCTAAAGTAGCTATTTTGGAAAAATCAGGGTCTCCTTTGGCCTCAATTGCCACTTTTCCTCCACCTTGAGCAAGTATTCTCTCATTTAAAAGATCACTTGGTTCGGTTTTTGTAACTCCTATAATAGATAATCTTACTGATAAGGTTTGGTCTATTATTGTTTCATCGGTCCAGATGTTTTCATTCTCTCCACTTAACCACATTCTAAAGTTATAGACATGACTTTCTTCGCCACTAAATGAATTAGAAAGGAGTGTATAGTTATTTTTATAACCAGTTAGAGCTGGTTGTGGTTCTTCGGTAAGCTCACTAAGTAGTACTCTTTTATTTGATTTTAAGCCAGCTAAATCTATTTTTATATATTCTTTGTTTGTAATGGTTGAAGATTGTTCAACTGACATTATTATTTGATATTCAACATATGTACTACAGTTATTTTGAACAGTAAAACGATATGGAAGCTGAGTTGATCCTTCGATATCTGTCATTGGATAACTAGTTAATGATAAAGCATCTGTATTACCAGTTATAGAAATATCAATACAATCTAAAGTACTAATCATATTATCACTTGTTTGCGATGAGCTTTTTCTAAATACTGCATAAGTAGCACTAAAGATAGCAGCAAATAAAACCATTATGCCAATTATTAAATATATTTTATATTGTTTAGCAGTTGTTTTCATATTTTTACTACTTTCTTAAATAAATATTAACATAAAAAGAGATCGAATTCAATCAATCTTTGTAACTATTCACGGGATTTGTAAAATTTAAATTATTGCATATGAAAATTATTAACTTTTGTTAATTAATTCATCTACGGTAAATGGATTGCCTTCAAGCAATCTTTTTATTGCTTGATGCTTATTTA
>JAQVWT010000006.1 GCA_028709545.1 Bacilli bacterium | reverse complement strand
ATTCTAAGAAAATGATTCCTTTTGCCTAGATATAAGTAATCTTCATCTTTTAATCCACAAATTTTTCTTAATCCAGAATTCCTAGAAAGTTCTGTGTCCAAAAATCTCCATTGCATAAATAAGATTGAGCATTGTTCTAATAGGGTAATCATCTCTACCATTATCTCTGGCTTTTTGAAGAGTTTCGCAAAGTTCGTTGTCTTCAATATTATCTAAAAAAGCACTAATCTTTCTAGGTCACCTAAAATTTCTATTTCTTCATAGTCAAAAAATGTTTTTTGTGTTATATTATTCATGGTTAAGTTGCTCCTTTTTGTATTTTATTATCAAACTAATTATACCAAAAAACAGCTAACTTATCCATTGCAAACCCTTATATTATAAGGGTTTGCTTGTTTTTGGGCGAAGATTTTAATTTACTAACGAAAAGATTCTAAGAATAGAAACATGATGCTTTAGTTTGCAAATTTCTTTACTATAAACTAAAATTAGCATATAATTATATTAGAAAAGAGGTTTATATGAATCAATTAAACAAAGTAATGTGGGGGTTAATCTTTATTCTGCTTGGTCTTATATTAGGAACTAATGCTCTAGGACTAACTAATATAGAAATATTTTTTAATGGTTGGTGGACTCTATTCATTATTATTCCTAACTTTATCGGACTATTTAAAAACAAAGGAGATATAACAGGTAATATAATTGGTCTCCTAATAGGATCAATCTTACTTTTATCTGTGCGAGGTATTATTGACTTTGAAATTATTGGTATTTTAATTATACCGTCAATCTTTATTATTATTGGATTATCTATTATTTTCAATAATGTTATTAAAAATAAAGTAACTGAAAAATTCAAAACCATTAATAAAGATGGATTAGAATCAATAGTAGCAACTTTTGCAGAACAAAAAATTGATAAAGATAACGAAAAATTTAGTGGTGCTAACTTAGATGCAGTTTTTGGTAGTATCATCTTAGATTTAACTAAAGCAGATATTGATAAAGAAACTATTATAAAAACAAGTTCTGTATTTGCTGGTATTAAAATAATTGTTCCAAGTGACGTAAATATAAAAATAAAATCAACCCCAATTTTTGGAGGTGTATCTAACAAAATTCCAAATAAAACTACGAATAAAAAAACAATTTACATTGAATCTTTCTGTTTATTTGGAGGACTTGATATAAAATGAGCGGTTTACAAAAAAGCATTAAAATAATTGCTGTTTGCTTTGCAGTATTTATCATAACTAATATAGTTAGCGCTCTACTATTTGGTGTTGCTTTAGTTATTAAAATAGCAAACCCAGTTAAAAACTCTGAGGAGTATTCTAATACATATAGTTATATTGAAAATATTGATATTGATATAGGTGCTGCTAGTCTAGTTATTAAAGAAGGCACTTCATTTAAACTTGTTGTAAGTGAAGCCTCTAAGAGTTTTAAAGAAACATATATAAATAACACTTTAAAAATTGATGAAAACACAAGGTGGTTTTATCAAAAAAACGCTTCTAATATAATATTATATATTCCTAAAAATCATTTACTATCAGAAGTTATAATTGATAGTGGTGCCGGAAAAATAAAAATTGAAGGAATTTTAGCAAATGATTTTAAAATAAATCAGGGAGCTGGAACTGTAACTATTAATAATTCACATTTTAATAATACAATTATTAATGGTGGGGTTGGAGAGTTTCTTATTGATAAATCTAAACTAAATAATTTAGACTTAGATGCAGGAATTGGAAATATAGCTATTAATTCAGAAATTACTGGAAATAGTAAAATTGACAGTGGTGTTGGTAAAGTTAATTTAAATCTTAATAATAAAGAAGAATATCGACTAGATATTACGAAAGGAATTGGTAGTATCTATATAGATAAAGTTAACCAACCTAATGATATAATATATGGTACTGGGAAAAATAATTTAAAAATAGACAGTGGCATTGGAGAAATTAATATTAATTTTATTAATTAATATGTATATTTAAAAAGAAATTACATATATTATTATTAAGAAGGTAAGATATTATTTTACCTTCTTAAAAGATCACACAAAATAATGTGTGATCTTTTTATTATTAAGAAAACAAGCTAACGCTTGCTTTCAAAATATTGACCATAAGCTGCCCAGTATTCATCAAAATTATTAAATGTTAATAATTCTTCAACTGGTCTTGATAAATCTTGATTTAATAGAAATCCGTCTAATTCTTTTGAATTATAACTATAACCACGCATTTTAAGATGTTCTTTAAAGCATAGAATTTCATCAGCATATTTAACTTTAAACACTTCATATTTTCCTGTTAAGGTGAAACATACTTCTTGAACATTATTATCATTCCAACCTAAGCAAATTAAACCTTTATGATAAATATCGACTAGTTTTTCGACTTTTGCTTCTGTTAGGTTAGCTTTAAGTCTTGATGGAATACACGGTAATATTAAATCTAATTCAAGTATTAATATAGTTTCTTGATTTAGAACTTCTTCAATATTATTTGTTTGATTTTCCAAAACTTATTCTTCCTTTCATTTCCGCATTATTATAACACTACTTTTAAAAATTTTAACCTTTAAGCTAAAATTAATGATAAAATATCATTTCTTTGATAGAATAAAGATATGGAAATAAATAAATTTAAAAATTATAAAAATATAATAGTAATTGGTCATAGTACACCTGATCCAGATTCAATGATATCTTCTAAATTAATGGCGGATATATTTTGTGATGCTGGTCTTGATGCTAAATATGGGATATTAGAAAAAGATATGGAGAATTTAGAGATTAAAAAAGTTGTCAAAGATTGTCTAGATTATAAACCTGTAATTATAAAAAAAGATGAAATTTTTAATTATAAATACTTTTTAGTTGACCATAATGACGTTTCTCAAAGCGTAAATGATTCTTCTTTAGTAATAGGCGTGCTTGATCACCATCCAAATAATAAAAGTATTAATAATGCTATATTTATGGATGTATGTTCAACAGCAATTGCTATTTACCTAATTTTTAAAGATGAATATCAATTTAGTGAGATTCAAAAAAAGCAAATTTATCATGCTACTTTAGATGATAGTTCTTATGGTAATAATTCTAGATATAAAGATTCTGATAAAAAGATTATTAAAGAGCTGGGCTTTAATCCTGATTTTAGTGATACTTTCTTAAAATACTTTACGCCAACAAATCTAATTAATAAAGAAAAAGCTTTTATTACTTCTAATCATAAAAATTATCTTTTTAATGATATTAAATTTGAAGGAAGTATTATTGAAGCTCTGAATAATGATTTAAAAGAAGATTATAAAAATTTTATCCAAAAGGGAGAAAAAAATATATTAGGTATTTGGGTTAACTACCATGAAAAAGAGACATATTTATTTTTTAAATATAATGATTTATATTTTGAAAAAAAGTATAATATAATTGCTTCAAGATCAACAATTGTATTAAAAGATGCCTTAGATTTTTTAGAAAGAAATGGTTTAAATGTTTAAAAAAAGAAGTAAATTATTATTTATTACAGTAACACTTGAAAGTGTATTATGTCTATGGACCCTCTTTTATTTTAATTATATAGATAGATTATCTTATCAAGAGAGTATTATTTATAAAGAAGTTGATTTAGCTTTATTAATTGAAAATATGTTTACTAGTACTTGGTGGGCTTTAATTATCTTAACTTTATGTTTAATAACTATTTTTAGTTTAATCTCATTTATTTATAAAGATTTAAAATTTCAATTTATTAGTATTCTTCTTTGGTTTATGTTGTTTATTTTAGCTCTTGATATTAAAGGAAATATTAATAATATAGTGAGTACTATAATGTTATTTATTCCCATTATTACTATTAATGTTTTTAGTTATTTTAATCATAAAAGCAAAATCAAATGATTTTGCTTTAAATATATTCTTCAATTTTTTTAAAAATATTAGGTTCTAATATTTTTTTTATTTGTTTACTATTTTGATATAGTTGTAATTTTGTTTCATAGTCATCTAATTTATTTGTTATTTCAATTAAAGTTTTACTTATCGCATTTTTAGATACCTGATAAATATCAGCTATCTCTTGAAGAGATAAATTATTAAAATAATATTCTTCAAAATATTTAATTTGCGTATCAGTTAGTAATTTTCCATAGTAATCATATAAATTACTATAATATAAAATATTTTCCATTTTCACATATCCTTAAATAAACCATAAATATATTCTTCAATATCAAATGGTTTTAAATCATTGACGCCCTCACCTAAGCCAATAAATTTAACGGGAAGATTAACTTCTTCTTTAATAGCTAAAACTATTCCACCTTTAGCTGTTCCATCAAGTTTAGTCAAAACTATTCCGGTAATATTTGTTATTTCTTTAAAGCTAGAGGCTTGGCTAATTCCATTTTGGCCAGTAGTTGCATCAATTATTAATAAGGTTTCATGAGGAGCATCTGGGATATGTTTACCTATTACTTTATTTATCTTTTCCAGTTCATTCATTAAATTCACTTTATTTTGAAGTCTTCCAGCTGTATCAATTAAAACTATATCAACGTTTTCTTTTAAGGCCTTATCAAGGCCATCAAAGATAACACTGGCAGGATCAGCCTTTTCTTTGCCAACAAATAGAGAACCGGTGGTTTTAGCCCACTCCTCAAGTTGGGGAACTGCTCCAGCTCTAAAAGTATCACCGGCAACAAGCATTACTTTTTTGCCTTCCTTAATATATTTACTAGCAAGCTTCCCAATCGTTGTTGTTTTACCTACTCCATTAACCCCGACTGTTAAAATAACCGTTGGACCAGTTTCCGCCATTTTTATTTTATCAGTTAGAGACTCGCCTTCAACATAAATCATAAAAAGTTCATCAACAATAACTTCTTGTAAAAATTTAGGATCACTTATACTTTCCTCTTTAACTCTCTTTTTTAGTCGATTAAGAAAATTGTGAACAGTTTTAACACCGATATCAGCTTTAATTAAAATATGTTCGAGTTCATCATAGTAATCATCTGTCACTTTATGAAATTTAAGACCAAGTAAATTAAGTTCACTGACAAATTCTTTTCTAGTCTTTTCAAGACCTTTATCATATGCAGCAATATTTTCTTTGTTCCCAGGCACAAATATTTGTTTAAATTTATTAAATAGTCCCATATTCTCTCCTTTAATTACATGTAATATCTTCGACTGATACTTTTAAATTCGTCATCCTTTTACAGTCTTCATTTAGATCACTACTACAATCAAAATATATTTCAATATCACCATCGCATTTTTTAGTTTTAGTAATGTACTCGTATTGTTCTAAGATTCTTAGTGGTACTGTAATACCTCCCACTAAAGCATTCTTAGCATCAAGACATTTTTTTATACTTGTTAAGCCCATTCCCGTACGCAAAATAGTTAAAATATTACTAGTATCATCACATATATACATCTCTTGAGCAAACACAAGAGATGCATCTTTAATATTAGCAATTGTTAACTCATTTGTTTTTTTACGACTAGCAGCAATTGAACTACTAATAGCTGAATAACCAATAGTTAAAATAATTCCTAAAATTACAATAACTACTAAAACCTCAACTAATGTAAATCCTTTATTATTTTTCATAACTATCCTTTCCATATAAACATCCACAATAATTTTGACGATATAAATTATATTTTTTTGAAAGTTCAATACTCTTTTTATAACCATCTTCTTTTTTAAAATCAGAAATTAAATATTTTACTTGATACTTTTCTTCAAGATTTTTACCTATTTCATTAATAATTTTACTGTTTTTATAAGGACTAACGGTTAAAGTTGTTGTAAAGAAATTAAAATTATACTTTTTGGCAAGCTCTGCAGCTTTTTCAAGTCTTAACTCATAACACAGATGGCATCTTTTACCGCCCTCTTTTTCTTTTTCAAAACCAATAACCTTATTTTTAAATTCTTCATTTAAATAATCTATTTCTAAATAATCAATATTAAATTTTTTTAATAGTTTAATCTGCTCTTCTTTTCTTTTAGTATACTCAGCATATGGCTCAATATTAGGATTATAAAACAAAATAGCTAAAGAAAACTCTCCTTTAAGTTTTTCAATCACACTGCTTGAACATGGTGCACAGCAACTATGTAGTAGTAATCTATTCATCGCTATACTCAGTAAAGACGAAGTTTTCAGAATTACCACTATCTAAATTTAAAAAGCCTTTTTTATTATCTAAACTTGCATATATTTCTCTATAATGAAAGAGTGTATTACACTTTTCAACATTAATATAAATAGTATTTCCATCATTCATATATAAAATAAACCTTTCTTCATCTATCGCTTCTCCCTCATCACTAATTGATGGAGAATACTCTATTTCACTAATTAAACTAATAATCCCATAATCAAGCTTTCCTAAACATATTAAAAACTTTTTAAGAATCTTTTCATCTGCATAATTTATTAAAGTAGGTACTCCAAAGTATTCAGAAGTTATTTCAATACTTTCACCTGTTCCTAACATTAATTTATTAGTCATATTGTTAAGTAAAACAATTTTTGTTTCAACAATTTCAAGATATAATATAAACTTTAAATCTCTTTTAATAATAACATCTTCAACTAAAGGTATAGTTTTTATTTTCTTCTTTAATGATTTAATACTTATTCCAAAAATAGATGGATAATCTTTGATATCAGATGCTTCAATAATTTCATAATCTTTAACATAAGTATTTCCAGTTATGATTATATTTTTAATCGGCACATCAAATAAATAATAAACTCCATAAATAATTAAATATAACAATAATATAAAAACAAATAATTTCTTAATATTTAATTTTTTCTTTTTAGAAGTTTTCATTTTTTCCACCTACTTTGTTAAGTCTTTTAAAACATCATATATAATCGTACTACTATTTGGAATAGCTATTTTCTTTAAGTTTTTAATCATTTTTTCTTTATAGTTATTATTTGTTAAAATTTTGTTTATTTTTTTCTTTAATAACTCTGTTGTTAAATCTGCCTCTTCTATCATATCACCAGCTCCTGCTTCTTTAATACTAAGAGCATTATAAAACTGATGATTATTAGCAACATATGGACTAGGAATTAATATGTTAGGAATTGCAAGTGCGGTTATCTCACTAATTGTACTCGCTCCTGCTCTTGAAATAATTAAGTCCATATCCTTCATTAAAGCTGCTAGATTATCAACATAAGGCACAACTTTAACATTCTTACTAAATTTATTTTGAGAAAATGTATCATAATGATCTTTTCCAGTTATATATAAAACATCATAATCTTCTTTATCAATACTCATTAAATAATCTAACATCTTATTATTCATAACACTTGATCCCAGACTACCTTGAACAATTAAAATACTTTTTTTACTTCTACTTAAGCCAAATTTTGTCTTAGGTGTTGCTTTAGCATCAAGTGCAAACTCAGAACATGGGTTCCCAGTTATTACACATTTTTTTACATCAAAATATTTGATTGAATCGGCAAAACTAAGGCCAATTTTATCTGCTGAATGTGCTAAAACGCGATTACTTTTACCAGGAATACTATTTTGCTCATGAATAAAAGTTTTTATTCCTAACTTTTTAGCAGCTCTTAAAACTGGAAAAGTAACATAGCCACCTACCCCAACAACTACGTCAGGCTTAAATTCTTCAATTAACTTTAAACATCTTTTTTTAGCTTTAATTATTAAACCAATATTTTTAAAATTAGTTTTAAAATCTCTTTTACTAAGACCATAAATTTCAATCGGTTCATATCGATAACCTCTATTGGGAACAAGATCTTTTTCCATCCGGTTATGAGTCCCTATATAAAGAATTTCACTTCCGTTATCAAGTTCCATAACTTTATCTGCTATTGCCAGAGCTGGAATAATATGTCCCCCAGTTCCACCGGCTGTTATAATTACACGCACCTTGCATTCACCTCTAGTTCCATTATATAACAAAAAGGAACTTTTTTGCAGTCTTTTGTAAAGAAAAAATAAGAACTGCTTTTGTTCTTATCTTAAGTTTAAATATTTAATCATCGCTTCTCTGTTTTTAGAAAGTCTATCTAATGTATTTAGATTATAAATAACCTTGTTATTCAAATCTTTCATAGTAACTTCTTCTGTTTCGTTTTCTTTTCCTGGTGGAGTTAAAATTATATCTCCACTTTCTAAATTAATAAAGTTATTTATCAGCTTTCCATCAGAACTAATATAACCAACTAATGTTGCTGAAATATTTGGATCTTTACCATCAAACTCAATATCAGATTCAACATCTAAAGTCGCTCGGCAACAATTATATTCCTTAGTAAAATCAGTTTTTTCCCAATTATTATCTTGGATAGATTCAATTTTAGTAAAACCATAAGATAATAGCTTAGCATCTTTTATAGAATATAAATATTCACGATTATTAATTACTACAATTGCAAGTCCTTTACTTGCCCAAGCACTCATATTCTTATTAAAGCTATACTTATCTTGATAATTATAATCAACAGTAAAAACTTTCTCACATTTATTATCGTTTAGTTTATAGTGATCAACCTTTTTTATTCCGTTTAATTTAATAATAAAATTATTTTCATCTAAACTTTGTATTTGATTATTTTCTTCATTAAAAGGTATTAGAATATTGCCATCCTTATCATAAACACAAGAAAATACTGTCTTAGCATTTCTTTCAACTTGTTTTTTATGACTGTTTTTTAATGCATCAATTGTAATAATATAATAATTATTATATTTTGAAATTCTAGGATATCCAAAACGCGCATAATCTAATTTTGCAAACATGTTCTCTTTTTCATAAACATCATCGATAATCTTTTTTTGTACTTCTACAACTTGATTAATCTTTTTCAACAATTCTCTAGCCTCTTTTAAAGTCATTTGTTCAGTCATTTTGCCAGCAAACTCTGATAAATCAAACTCTGGATAATCATTTAAACCTTCCGAATCATTAAAAAGTTTAATTATATCTTTAAATAATAAATCTAATTCATCTGTTATAAGATTTAATTTAATCTTATTCATATTATAAAACTCCCATCTACTTATTATTATATCATACAGAATAAATTTTTATTTATATAAATTTAATTCTAATTACATCTTTGATAACTAGATGATATTTCTACTTTTTCAGTGATATTATCTGGTTTAATTTTATAATAAGAAACTTTTGGTAATACTTCTCCATCAACTATATTAGAATTGGATAAATTACAATGATAATAATAAAGTTCGTTACTTTCAAGTTTATAATCATATTCAATATTAGTTGCCTCATAACTTGCAACTTCTTTTCCTGATTTATCATATAAATGAATAACAAAATTATTATTATCACTATTAGGTTCAGTTATAAGTAAATACTTTTCAGCAAATATTTCAAACTTATTAAGATAAATAAAAGAACCGATTTTTTTATCATTAAATTTAAAATATATAGTTTCTAAATCATTAGGATTATCAAACTTAGCATATATAAATAGTCTTAAATCTTGATTATCTAAAGTTATTACTCCTACTTCCTCATTACAAATACCTGTATCTTTTTTACAAAGTTCACTTAATGTTTTAGAACCATCTTCTAAAACATAATCAATTGGAACATCATTTATTATTCTTAATATTTGTAAAATATTCTGATTAGTATTATGTTTTTTATTATATAAACCCGCAACATATTTACCAATAAAATACCCACCAATTAAAATAATAATGGTAATAATTATAGCAAGTAAGGGTCCATTTACTTTATTATTTTTCATATATCATATTCCTATCTTTACACTCATTTCAATGATTCTTAATAGATCCAATAAACTGGAAACACTCTTTTTTTCCACCCCGGAAATGTTTTTCGGGAAGATCGGTTCAGAGTTCAGAGTAGCGAGCTTCTATTATCTCACTCTACAGCTAGTACTATGAATGGATCGTTTGCACTACTGGTTCCGGTTACTCTGGTAGATGATATAAGAGAAACGGACAGACGCGCCCCGTAGGTGTTATTCACGATGCTGGCGTACAAATCACCAGACGAAAGAACGTTCCACCCGTTCGCATTCCCATACGAGAACATAATGAACGGCGAAAACAACCACCAATGCTGATTGGTATATAAATAATTTGTACTATTAGCTATTCCATATACTAAGCCTGCCATTGATGCTTCATCTGCTGTTAACAACCCCACTGGATAAGTAAGGGCTCCATTTCCTACTTCTCCATCCACACTGATGGTAAATTGATCATTTTGTAATCCACATTTTAAGGTTGGTGATTTTGTGCTAAGTTTATATAAACGATAATATGCGGCATAATAGGTCACACTAGTTCCTATACCAGTACCTGTTGATCCTCCACCTACCTCACTTTGAAGTTGTCGGTCATTACAAAATAGATTATCTGCTACCTGGGATCCTAAGCCTTTATCAAATATGTTAATCTTATACCAATTATCTAGTATTGTTTTCATATTGGTATTGGTTTGATTGTAGGTAGCTGCGGTTGGTATACTTCCATGTCTTGATGTGGATGCACTTCCATTGGCGCCTCCATACATATATCCAATATATTTGGCATCGTCTCTATTTGTTTCATTCCAGGCATGAGTTTCTTCTATTTGTGTATCGAGTCCTATATCATTGACTGTTCCGTTTGTATCAAACTGTGCCGCTGTTCCATTATATATAAGTCTTATAGATCCATCTCCATTGATTCTGACCAACTTCCACTGGAAGCCTCCCCAGATTAAATTATTATCAAGCTCAGTTTTAACTCCACGATAATAATATGAGGTACCATATTCATCTGCAGATGCGTATAATCCACTTGGGACATTTATAACACTAAAGTCTGGAGTGCCTTTGGCCTCAATTACTGTTGCTCCTCCACCTTGCGATAAAATCTTATCTCTTAAGGTAGGCTCATTAAAATATACATTACAAACAGTCTTACCTGAATCGGTGCCAATTATATCTACTACCCATTTTGTACCATTCCGTGTTGCTGTTCCACTTGCGTTTGATTTTCCCTTGTTTGTCTCACATTCTACTGTTGCTATATATTCTTTTGTTGTTGGAAATGTTGTTGATAGATCCCCATCTATAATAGCGGCTATTGTTACATCTTCTTCATTATATTCAGAAGCTATTTGGTTTTTAAGTGCTAGAGTATTGTGGATATAGCCTGCATTGATATCAAGTTCAACATAATATGTTGTTGAGCTTGTATTAATTACAGCTATTCTTATTTGTTTAGCACCTAAACTAGTAATTGCTCCACTAACTTCATCTGTTGTTTTTGATGAGTATTCTATATATAAATCTTCTGGCTTTGCTATATATGCTGTGCATGATGAATCTGAACATACTTTATAAATAAGTTCATATTTTGAATCTACTGTATTTTGAGATATTATTATAACGTTTGCTATCGTATCTTTATTACCGGGAGCAGTTATTATTTTAGTATCTATTCCATTTATTTTAACATTATAATTCATACCTGCTACTTTTATATTAGCAGCCTCACCTTCACTTCTACTTGTAAAGTCACTGAAAGTGCTAGTTAAAACAATACCTAACATGACAATAACAGCGTATGTTAAATAAATAATTGCTTTTCTTCTTGATATTTTAAAGCCTTTTATTTTCATAAGCATCTCCTTTGTTATCATCTAATATAGATTATAACTTATTTTACTTGATTTGTCAGCAACCTTTTTATATTTTCTTTAATTCTGCATATTATTTATAAGGTGATTTTAGTGTTTCATTATAAGATTCAAAAAAGATTATATTATATGTTTTTAATAATATTGTTATGTTTTTTGGCAATTATTATTCGTCTATTTTATGTTCAAGTATTTAAGACTAAAGATTTAAATGAGCTTGCTCATAATTTATGGAGTCGTAATTTACCAATTCTTGCTGATCGAGGACTTATTACTGATCGAAATGGTTTAGTTCTTGCTAGTAATATTACAACAACTAGTTTAGTAGTAATTCCTAATCAAATTAAAGAAAAAGATAAAGTAGCTAAAGATTTAGCTGATATTTTAAATACCGATTATTTAAATATGTTTAAACATATTTCTAAAAAAACAGCAATTGAGAGAATTCATCCAGAAGGACGAGGTCTTAGTTATGAGACAGCTGATGCGATTAATAAACTTGGTTATGATGGAGTGTATTTAGTTAAAGAATCTAAAAGATATTATCCTTATAATGAGCTTTTATCGCATGTTCTAGGATATGTAGGTATTGATAACCAAGGATTATCGGGTATAGAGCTCCAGTATGATAAATATTTAAAAGGTAATAATGGCGCGATTAAATATTATTCCGATGGAAAAGGTGCCAGACTTAAACTTAGTGAAGTTTATGATGCCCCAGTAAATGGAAATAACATTTCCCTTACAATTGATCTTAATATTCAAGAAGCAGTTGAAAGAGAACTTGATAATGCTATGACTAGTTTTAATCCCGAGCAAGCACTGATTTTAGTCATGGATCCTAATAACGGAGAAATCATTGCAATGAGTAGCAGACCTAATTTTAATCCCAATAATTATCAAAATTATACAACTGAAGTTATAAATAGAAACCTGCCAATTTGGGGAACATATGAGCCCGGCTCTACTTTTAAAATAATTACTTTAGCTGCCTCTCTTGAGGAAAAAACTGTCAATTTATTTGAAGATTATTTTCATGATACTGGTTCAGTTATGGTTGATGGTGCTAGAATAAAATGTTGGAAAGCTGGTGGTCATGGGACTCAAACTTATTTAGAGGTTGTTCAAAACAGTTGCAACCCTGGTTTTGTTTCCTTAGGACAAAAACTTGGTACAAAGAGATTATATAATTATTTAATTGATTTTGGTTTTGGTTCTAAAACTGGTATTGATTTAAATGGTGAGGCATCAGGTATTTTATTTAAACTTGATCAGATGGGACCAGTTGAAACAGCAACCACGGCTTTTGGACAAGGAATAAGTGTTACCCCTATCCAGCAAGTTCGCGGGGTTGCTGCGGCAATAAATGGTGGAAATTTATATACACCTTATATTTTAAGAAGTATCAGTGAACCAGAAACCAATGAAATGATTCTTTTAAATAAACCCCAGTTTATTAAACAAGTAATAACCGAAGAAACATCTAACCTGGTAAAATATACACTGGAAAGAGTTGTTGCTCATGGAACTGGGAGAAATGCCTATATTGAAAATTATCGGGTTGGCGGAAAAACAGGAACTGCCCAAAAAGTTAATAATGGCATATATATGGTAGGGAATTATATATTATCATTTATTGGTTTTATGCCAGCAGATAACCCTGATTATTTAGTATATGTAGCAATTGATAATCCCAAAGGGGTTACTCAATATGGCGGAACCGTTGCCGCACCTATAGCTAAAAATATTATGCTAAGTATTATTGATTATAAAGAATATAAGCCAGTTAAAAATGAACTTTTAAGAACTTATACATGGCTAGATACAAAATATTTATATCTAGAAAATATTGAAGGAAAAGATATTAAGGAAATAAAAGAATTTTTAAAAAATTTTAAAATAGAATATAGTGGCAGTGGGACTAAAATAATTAGTCAAAGCCCTAAGGGTGGAAGCTATATAAAAGAAGGTAGCACTGTTAAGCTAATGTTAAATTAGGTTTACAATAAACAGTAATTAATAGTATAATAAAAAAGAGGTGCATAAAATGTTAATATTAGCAAAATCAGTTTTGGGTTTAATGCTTGGATTTATTTTGTCTTTAATCACAGCAGTTATATTAATACCATTTTTAAAAAAAATAAAAGCAAGTCAGACAGTTAGTAGGCTTATTAATAAACGGCACTTAAAAAAAGATGGAACTCCAACTATTGGCGGCTTAATATTTATTATCCCCACAATAGTAATAATGATTCTTCTTTATTTAAGAGGCTCGATAGAGATGAATTTTAACCTTACTATTTTAATGTATGTCTTTGTCTGTTATGCAATACTTGGATTTGTCGATGATTTATTAAAAGTTAGATATCATAATAATAAAGGTATTAATACTTTAACAAAATTATTTTTTCAAATAATCATTGCCCTAGTATTTTATATTATATATAAACATAATGGTGGTGATTCATCACTAGTAATTAGCTCTTTAAATATTGATATTCATCTAGGATGGGGCTTTGGTATTTTTATCTTACTTGTCCTAGTTGGAACAACTAATGCGGTCAATATTACTGATGGATTAGACGGATTATGTGGTGGACTTTCAGTTATGGCATTTATTGCTTATGGAGTTATTGCTTGGGGAACAACTTGGGTCTTAGGATATCAAGAACTAGCAATCTTCTCTTTTGTCTTAATTGGTTCACTGCTTGGTTTTCTAGTTTTTAATACTCATCCTGCTAAAGTCTTTATGGGTGATACAGGCTCTCTTGCCTTAGGTGGAGCACTTGCTACTTTAGCAATACTCACTAAACATGAACTATCTTTAATTGTTATTGGTGGAGTCTTTGTAGTTGAAACATTATCTAGTTTAATTCAAATAATAGCGATTCGAAAATTTAATAAAAAGGTTTTTAAAAAGGCCCCACTTCATCATCATTTTGAAGAACTTGGTTGGGCAGAAACTGATATAGTTAAACTGTTTTGGGTAGTAGGACTCCTACTAGCAATGCTTGGTATAATTTACGGAGTTTGGATCTAAATTTAATATGGGGGTTAAAGTGAATAAAAATAACTTAGTAATTATAATAACTGTTTTAAGTTTATCATTATTTGGTTTAATAATGGTCTACTCATCAAGTAGTATATGGAGTGAATATAAATTTGAAGATTCTTTATATTTCTTTAAACATCAAGGATTATTCTTGTGCATAGGAATACTCGGAATGTATATTCTTTCAAAAATAGATTATAAAATATATTATAAAAAAGCAAATTTGATTATTCTAATTTGCTTTTTATTATTAGGGCTTGTCCTTATCCCAGGAATAGGTACGATTAGAAATGGATCTAGAAGTTGGTTTGGAATAGGATCTTTTGGTATCCAGCCAAGTGAGTTTGCGAAAATAGGTCTTATAATATTTACAGCTAAATATCTTGCTAATAATGAAAAAATAATGGCTAACTTTAAAAAAGGTGCGGTGCCTATTTTAATAATTATATTTCTCTTTTTTGCTTTAATTATGCTTGAACCAGATTTTGGCACTGGTATGGTCATAGTTGGTACACTTGTAGGTATGTTATTTGTTTCAAATATAAAACTAAACTTTTTTGCCTATGCTGCGGTTACAGGACTTGTAGGAATAGCAGCTCTTATTATTGCCGCACCTTATCGTATTGCCAGAATCATATCCTTTTTAAATCCTTGGAGTGACCCTCTAGGATCAGGTTTTCAAATCATTCAAAGTTTATACGCGATTGGTCCAGCCGGATTGTTTGGTTTAGGTTTTGGAAATTCAATTCAAAAACATTTTTACTTGCCAGAGCCCCAAACTGATTTTATCTTTGCTATAATTAGTGAAGAATTTGGTTTTTTAGGGATAATTATCTTAGCGACTTTATATCTTACTCTATTTTATAAAGTATTAAAAATCAGTATTAATTCAAGTGATTTATTTGCTAAATACTTATCATTTGGATTAATATTTGGGATTATGATCCAAACTGTGCTTAATATTAGTGTAGTTATCGGTTTAGTTCCAGTTACAGGGGTAACACTCCCCTTCTTTAGTTATGGGGGATCATCACTTTTAGTGTCACTTGCAAGTATTGGCATAATACTTAATATTTCTAAAGAGGTTAAATAAATACTTATTACACCGCACTGTAATATAGTTATTTAAAAGCTTTGTGTTCAACTTTCTTAATTAATAAAGTTTATAGATATGATGTCGAAGGTAAAAATATCCTTAAAACATTAAATAAATATTATGTTTCTGATTTAGGAATTAAAAAAATATAAAGTAATATTAATATTGAAAACTACTCTATTAGCTTAGAAAATTTAATCTATAATGATTTAATAGCTAAAGGATATGAAGTTTATATAGGTAAAACTAAAAAAGGTGAAGTTGATTTTGTTGTTACTAAAAATAAAGAAATAAAATATATTCAAGTTTCTTATCTGCTAGCCAATAATGAAAAAACTATCGAAAGAGAATTTGGAGCTTATGATGTTATAAATGATAATCATACTAAGTATGTAATATCTTTAGATAAAGAGAACTATTCTAGAAATGGGATAATACATATTAACGCAATAGATTTTTTAATGAAAGATGATTTTTAATTAGTCTTTTTCTACCCTTCTTTTTGTTTAATAAGATGTTGTATAAACGGCGATTTAAAATTGCCAAAATATTAAATAAAGTACATTTCAAAAGCAGAATTAATTCTGCTTAAACTGATATTTCTAGATTTCCAATAAAGACCTTACCTTGATCTTCATTTTGTGGTGCTCCTGTACCATATAAATATATTTCAACTGTATATTTATGAATAACTCTTGGTGGTATATATATATTGGTTTGAACTATTTCACCTGTTAATTTAGGGGTTGTTTTGGCTGAGAAATTAGGTGCTCCATTCGTCCCGATTATATTGTATTTTAAGTTGTCAGTAACAAATGTGTTCTTTTCTACTTTCCACGATAAATTATACATTAAAGGATAATCAGATAAATTCTCGACAGTAAATTCTTTTATTGGTTTTTCACTAGGAACATAACCTGGCATTAAAACTTGATCTTCTGGTAAAAGACCAGTTACATTTATGGTCTCACCATCTGAATAATGAATTATAATATATGGGGTTGATGTTTCAACTCCTGAATTTCCAGTTTCAATTGATGTTCCCGTTCCTATTTTGTTATCATCATCTTCATCTTCTGGTGGAGTCGGTTTACTACAATTAGTATCACAAATCAAATCTCCATCAGTATCACAAAACAAGTCACATAATTCATCACCATTCAAATCAAGATTTAAATCTGGTGCACAATCTCCATCTGTATCAATATCTAAATCAGGGATTCCATCACCATCAATATCAAAATTTAAATCTGGCCAGCCATCACCATTAGTATCACAGTTAATAGTGCAAGTACCACACAAATCTCCTACTGCATAATTTACTAAGTTAGTATCAGCTTTACCGTCTCCATCTGAATCAATATTAAATCTTGCTTTTCTATTTCCTTTATAATCAATATTAATATCAGGTTTATCATCCCCATTAATATCAATATTAATATCAGGAATATTATCTTTATTAATATCAATATTAATATCTGGGATTCCATCTCCATCAATATCTTTATTTAAGGATGCAACGCTAAGATATGCAAAACCAGCATAAGTAGCACCTGCGAGTGCAAATAAAAATAACCAAATCGAAAATATAATCCAATTTCTACTAATTGTCTTTTTTTCTTCAATTGTAAACTTTAAAGTTAATTTTTCTTTTGAAACTTTTAAACTATGAGGCAAAAAAGTATAATCATCTCTGGGATTATATGTAAGTTTTATACATTTATAAATATGTTTTTTATTTACTTCTAAATCTGATTGATATATTTCTTTTAAAATATTCTCAATTTCTAGATGCTGGTCTTTTTCTGATAAAACATTGAATTTAATCAAATCAAGAGTTTTATCAGCTCTACCAAGTATTGGATTTACTTTTTCTTCTTTTTTCCTCATTTTATCACCCTCCTAGTTATCTTAACATAGTAATTACTTTTTGAACACTTGCTAAATGTTTATTATAAAATTTCTTATATGTAGCATTAATTCCTTTTATTTGATCTTGCTTATATTTGCTTGCCTGTTTTAATTCATTATTTATAACTGTCTTGAGTTCCATTTCATTAACATCAAAATTTTTAGCAGTATCATAAATAAGTTTTTTAAGTCCGGCATATTTAGAATTATCGACAACAATATCATCATCATCTAAATTATTTAAAATACAATAATTTAGATAATAAGTTAATGAATACTTTTTGTCAATTATATTATTACTAAAGTCTTTTGTTTCTTTATATTTTCTAATTGGTTTCTCAATTTGAAAACGTTCTAAAAACTCCCATAATCTTAAAGCATATATAAAGTTTTGATCTTTTAAAATAACATTAGTTTTACGAATTGGTGATCTTACTGGAGTAGCACTTATCATATTTTTCATAAATTGACTACTTTTAAAGTCATCTAATATATCTCTAATTTCTTCTATCTTTTCTTGTAAATTAAGAGGTTTACTAGGCCCTGAAGCTAACTTTTCATAATTAACTGATTTCAAAGAAATAGCATAATTAATATCTTCATTTTTAAATTTAGTTTTTGCCTCATAATTAACTGTTTTTATTTCTTTAAAACTAGATTCTTCATCTTTATATGCTAACTGATTTTGAACAAAAACATATAAATTATTAATCAGTGAATATACAAATCTATTTTCATATAAGTCAATTGTTTCTTCTTTAAAAATATTAAGTAGTTTAATTGGCTTTACTACCCCATCTTTATCAACTTCCTGAATTAGTGAAGTATGCTGAGCAAGATGTTTAATAGATTCTTCTGTTACTTTTTTAGTTTTTTCAATCGGAATAATATCTTCTTCTTGAACTATAAAACGTCTTGGATTTCGAATAATATTATCTAAATAAGGAATGGCATCAATAATTATATCAACCCATGAAAAATCAATAGTTAATTTCTCACTATTTTTTTTCGCGATTACTTTTGATTTTGTTTTAGTAATAAAATCTTTTGTTTCATCAGCATTTAAGTTGTTAACAATACTTTGTAATTCTTCACTCATAAATATCTTCCTCTACTTAAATTGTTTTCTTTAATCTTTCAATATATGCGATACATTCTTTCATATTATTATCACCAAAAGTTTCATTAAGAAAATTAATAAATCCATCTAGTTCATTACGGATATATGCTAGGTTTAATTGATCAAATTTTCTTAGGATTTTATGAGCGATTAAGTAATCTATCGCAACTATTTCATCTCCACCACAAGCAACATAGGCTGGAACAAATTCTTTTAATTGTTTAATAATTCGGTTACCAAATGCAAGTCTAAACTTTTCTATAACGTAATCATCCATTAAAGCAATCTTTCTCAGGGTTTCATCAGATACTGGATGATCCTTCCCTGCTGCTTTTAAGATAGTCACAAAATATTGACTTGATATATTTACTTTTCCCGTCTTAGGTGCATCAAAGGCAACACCTTTATCATCAATATTAATTGGCATCGCTCGGTCATAAACTTTATCAGTAATCATAAAGGTTGAGTCATCATTATTAATCGTTCCAATATACCACATATTAGTAGGTATTTTTAAACGTCCGTTTTCAATTAATTTTGGATCACTTGCCCAAGCATTAGGTACTAAATCAATTACCCATTCATCAGCACTTGGAAGCTCTAAAATTGAAAGCATCTCAGCAAAGTAATATTCAACTCTTGAGATATTCATCTCATCTAGTAAAGTAACATAAATATTATCACGATATTTAGCCTCATACATTTTAGTTAATACTTCGGTTTCATTAAATCTTTTTGTAAATTCATTAAAGTAACCAAATAACTCAGATGAATCACGCCATGAAGGCTGAACAGGTGCTATTACTGCATCATTATTAATAAAACTACCAAAAGCATAAGCAAGTGACGTTTTACCGGTTCCAGATATACCTTGCAAAATAATTAATCTATTTGATGCAAAAGCGGCAATAAATAATCTAATTAAATCAATACTATAGTATAAACCCATCTCAGATGCGGCATAGTTTAAAAACTGCTGACATAACTCCTCTAAATTAATTGAGGTATTAAGTGCATCTGGTGTATAGCTTTGCATAGCAGCATCAACTTGAGATAGTTTAAAGAATCTACTTTCTCCCTCTTCAAGTTTATTAATAACATTACCTTCTTCATCATATTCAATGCCACTTACACTCGGATCTGACATTGCCAAAAACTTTTGATTCTCACTTGTTAATTTTATTACCTCATTATTTAAATTATCAATTTCATCAACTAAAGCTTGTTGATGAGCTGCTCGGTGACGATATTTAACAAAACCTGTTATTATCTTATATATAAGATAAAAGAATAAACCAAATAGTAGTAGTAGACAAAGACTAGCTAATATTATTATTATAACTCCTGCTCCTGTTAAATCACTTTTATGTTCTTTAATTACATCAATATAATTTAATACATTAAATATTTGAAATAATGATAGAGCAACCTGTTTAAACAAATTAATTATTCCATTAAAGAACGGTCCCATAAAATTTAGAAAAAATTCATTATATGCACTCATTTTAATTCTCCTTTTCTAAGATAAAATCTTTATCTTCCATAAATATATTTGTTGTTTCAACAATAATATTCTCATTGTCTGCAACAATTATTTGGTTATTTTTCATAAACTCTTTACTAAATATGTATTTAGCATGTTCCTCTACTTTATTAAGTATTGATCCTTTATTACAATATATATAATAATCTAGTTTATTGGTCTTTAATTTCCTAATTAAATTATCATCTATCTCATTACAATCTATTAAAAGCTTAATGCACTTTGAAGTAATATTTGAAGAAATCAGTTTTTTATATTCGCGAGTATTTTTTTCTTTATCAAAAAACTTTTTCTTAATTGGGATTAAAAATGTACTTAACTTCTTTCGGCTTTGAATCTCTTTTGTTAAAGTGTTAATAGCAGTTCCAACACTTATTAAAGTAAAATCATCATCAATATTTTTCTTAAAATATATTTTTGATGCCTCTTTGGTATCATATTTCTCTAACTCTTCTATATAATAATTATATTGAGTAATATATATAGGCGTTTTTTTATTAATCAAAATATATTTATTAAAAGAATTTTTATCAGTTAAAGTTTCATAAAGATCTTTTTCTAATATACTTTTCTTTTTAACAAGATTTATAAGCTCTTTAGTATTCTTTTTACCCTCGTCTATTAAAAATATATAATTTATTTTATGATATTTATTTAACATTTTATGAATAATATTATTATAATTAGTTCCTGTTTTGGAAAAGTTAGTTGCAAGCTCATCAAGTGCAAGTGCCATCTGAAGTAAGGAGGCCATGAGTATTATCTCTTCTTCATTCCTAACTAAATCAAATATAATGTTGTTTTTCATAAAATATTCTGATATAGCATTTATTTCTTTAGTCAAATTATATTCATCAATATATGGACTTTCAATAAATATTTTACTTAAATCATATCTTACTTCATTAATCAGTAAATATTTCTTTAAATAAATATCAATTACTCCTGCATATATCTCTGCACTTCTTCTTTTATTACCAAGAATTTTTTTATGATCGACAGAGATAATTCTAGAAATAAGATTGATATACTCATTTAAACAAGAATTTTTATATTTGCTATAAGCACCAATTAAATCAGTATTCACTAAGACAACCTCTATTCTATTATTTATTATAGCAAATCAAGTATCTTATTGCAACAAAAAAAACCAGCTAATCTGATAAAATAGCTGGTCTGGTTTGATTGAATAGTTACATTAACATCTATATCCAAATATCAATTAAGATACCCAAACATAAACATTATACGGCGTATTATCAGTACATGCCGGTAACTACTTACCTTTTGGAGTAACACACTCTCCCTAACAATTGTCATGCTTAGCGTAGATAAGATTCCTATAAATAGCAAACTTCATTACTAATACATAAACTAATTATCATTTATTAAGTTAGTTAATAATTTAATTAAAAATTACTATCTAAGATTTAATAAATAAATTGCAAATTATTTTTTTACAAATAATTTGGTTGCATACTTTTATAAATAAAAATATGCAAGTCATTAATGTATGTATATTTTATCTAAGCAATTTAAGTATAAAACATAATTTTACAAAAAGCAAGCATAAATTAACAAAAAAACACAAAAAGTGTCAATTTGTTGAATAATTGTTAAATTATCTATATTTAAGCAGCTGTAAACATCATTAAAATCGATATTACTAGTAAAACCATTACTCCTACTCCCGTAGTAACTAACATAATCATTGTTTTGCTTTCCATCTTTTCAAGTCTTTCTTTATATCTAGATTCTCTAGCCTTTTGTTGAAGATTTGAAATATTCCTTGAAAAAGTAAGTAATTGCTCTTGTTTTCTTTCATTACTACCAAGGGATAGACGATAAAGTAGTCTCATCATTCTCATTGAATCTCTGACTGGATAATCTCTAGCAAACTGCATATATGGTTCAATTGTTGAATCACCAGCATTTATTTTTTCAATTAGCATTCTTAAACCTTCTCTAAATATTTCAGGTGCCTCATCAACTGATTTACCAAGCGCTACTGGCACTGTATAATGCTGAATTAATATTTCTAAATTTTTTAAATAATATGGAAGCATTAAATCAATCTTATGTAAATGAGCATTATAATACTTCTTTAACTGAATATAAGATAACTTAAACATCCCATAACCAACAATAATACAAAATAATATATTAGCATAGTTAAGATCGGTTATAAATAAGAAAATCATTACAATTATTACTAATAACCCATTTCTAAGACGGACATTAAATAACTTATCAACATCAATAGTATCTCCATATTTAGCTTTAGCATAAAACTCATAGTCTTTTTCTTTTAATTTGATAAAGATATCTGAATTATCAATAATAAATTTATTAGTACTAATACTACCGTTATATTCAAGAATTATATATAAAAGGACTCCTAATATTAAAACTTCAATTAACATAATTACTCAGCCCCCGTATCTTCATTATAAAATTTTTCACCTGACAATAGAAAGTAAGTATTTATTATTAAAATTAAATGAAGAAGTACTTGAACATACCATTCATCAAGCATTTTAATATAATTTTCAGTTCCTAGTAAAAACTGCGTAAGCATTACTAAAAGATATAAAGCAAAACCAAAAGTTAAAAACTTTTTATGAAATGCTGATCGATCCATTTTATCACGGTAAACTCCTTCAACAAGCATATCAATATCAAGAAGCATATTCTCAAGTGATTCACCTGAATCTTTAGCACCTTCCTTAGTAATTTGTAAAAATAATTGATGCATATTTCTAACCATATAATAAGGATATTTCTCATTGAAGTAATCAACTGATTCATCAATAGTTCCATTTTGATATGATAAATCAATCATTAATTTAACATCACTTTTAACAGGATCTTCTAAAACTCCTGACTCAAGAACTCCTTCAAGGGCTTTAACAAAGCTTTGAGTAGTATTAAATTCCATAATAACATTGGTTGTATATACTTGAATTTGCTCAAAAAGAAACTCACTATAGATTCTTTGACTTCTTAGATAGGCAAGATAGGGAATAA
The DNA here is from genome assembly GCA_028709545.1 of Bacilli bacterium. Taxonomy (GTDB): domain Bacteria; phylum Bacillota_I; class Bacilli_A; order RF39; family UBA660; genus DUUS01. The sequence goes on along the minus strand of JAQVWT010000006.1, from coordinate 9,091 downwards.
ACGCAATAGCCGCTACTGCATAAATAATCGCCCATAAAATACTTGAGAAATATAAATAAGCAATACCTGCACCAGCAGCACCAAATATAATTACTTGAGAAATATATTCTTTTGCCGTATATTCTTGACCTAGTTCTTTGGTCTTTTCTCTAACCATTTGAAAACTATATGGTGCATATTTTTCATAAACACTATTAATTTCATTCATTAAAAATTTATAGAAATTATCACCAGTATTTTTACGGTAAGTTATAATAAAAATTGTAATTAATATTAGAATTACTAGTTCCATAGTAAGGCCTCCTTTACGATTGTTCTATGCCAAATGTATCTACTGGTAAATTAATACCTTGTAAACTTAAATATTCAAGTAAATGCTTAGATGGATTTTTTAAAGCAAATCCCCCACTAATAGCTTTTTTATAAATTATATTTTTACGAGCAACATTATCTTCATCGACAAAGAATTCACAAACTTCAACGATTTCTCTTTGAAAACGTCCGAGTTCTTTACTCATATAACCTTTAACTGATACACCTAACTGTACATATCTATGAATTGATGCTAGAAATTGATCAATATCTTGGCTTCCTTCAAGTAATGAATACATACGCATAGGAATACTTTCAGCTTTATCAGAATGAATTGTTGATAATATATTGTGTCCTGATGAAATAGAATTTCGCACGGCCATAACTGCTTCTGCAGAACGAACTTCTGATAGTAAAATCCATCTTGGGTTTTGTCTCATACATGTTACAAGTACATCTGAATATGAGGCAATATTATTAGTTTTCATCGCAACAATATCACGATGTGGAAAAATCCGATCAAGATGAAGTTCCAAAGTATCTTCAATCGTAATAATTTTTTCATTCTCTTTAGTATGACTAGCTAGATACTTAACAAGTTCTGTTTTACCTGAACCAGTTTCACCACTAACGATAATATTACAGTGTCCTTCAACACACTTAACTAAAAAATCATGGATTTGCAAAATACAATATTTCTCATTTAATAATTTTTCTTTATTTAATCTTATTTTAGCTGGCGTCTTACGAATAACACACGCAATACCATTGGTTGCAATAGAATCATGAATAAAGTTAAGACGAAGTTCTGCACTTTCTGCGTCCAAAAAAGGATGAGCCATATTAAAGGTTTTCCCCATAACATTGGAACATTGAAAGGCTAGTTTTTCCATTAAAATATTATTTACCCCAGGTCTTTCAATTTTATAAACACCTTTGTCGAGGGTTTTTAACCAGACTTGCCCACCATTACTATATGATATATCAGTAATGTTATCGTCGGTTAAAAATTCATTTAATGGACCAAAATCTAATTGTGAAAATATTGTGTCGTTCATTTTTTCCATCCTTTTTATTCTTTAAATTTAATTATTCAATCGGTTCTTCAGTTGTTTCCTCTACTACATCAGTTTGTCTTGCATCTATTGCTTTAGCATTAATAAATGCTTTAATTTCTTCACTTGTAATTTGCGTTTCACCCGGTTTATCTGTATAATTTTTATTTCTTGGCACAGGAACTATTTCAATTGAATTGGTTCTAATGTATCCTGCTTTTTTAAGTAATAAAAAGTAATCTTCGGGTACAGCAAATAGTAGCTCTGAAGGTATTCCGCTTGATGACGAAGTAAATACATGATGTCCTCCTGAATCCTTTACAGCTAGTACTTGAATACTTTCAATAAATTTACCAAAAACTATATAGTTATTATCATCAACAGCCTTAAAATATAAATCAATATAATCTTTTGGCATTATTGAATTACCATATGTTGAATGAAGATCAACTTTTAAAGGATAAACCGCATAGCCTTCTGGAATATCTTTAATAACAGTGTTAGGAAGTTCTTCTTCAGTCATAAGCTGGCTTGCATAAAATAGTGCTCCCTCGGGAATTGTTGTATCATATTTCACATATTTACCAACAACTTGACCAGCAGATGTCACTAAATTTCTTGTCGTATCGACCATGTTTTTTGACACTTTAATACTACCTATCATATCAGATGTTATTTCCGTATTACCAGCAATTGTCATTTTTGCAAATGGCACTGATTGTGGTTCTACTGCTTGATTTACTCGCCAGTTATATCCAAGATATAACACAACTACTCCTGCAAGAACCCCGATTATTGTTACCGTATTCTTATTTCCTAAAAACCTTTTAATTGATATACCAATATTTCCCATTTTCATTCCTCCTATTTTTCATATGTTTCTAAAATTGCATCTATTCTATTTACTATCCCTATTTTATCAACATCTCCCATAACAGCATATTGCTCAGTACTAGTTGTTACCATAACGCTTACCTTTGGTGGTGCCTCATAAATTGCATAAAAGTCAATGTCATATGTCTTGTTAATATTAACTGTTGCCGAAAATCTTCTTACAAAATTTTCCATAAACTTTTCTTTAACTATTCTAAGTTCACCATATTTGCGATAATGAGCAAGATCAATGGATTCTTCCATTGCTGCATCAGTTACTTCTTTAAGCAAATAATAATCTTGTTGATTAGTTGTTGTATAATTTTGAAGAAGCATCATCACAACTAAAATAAACAATCCGAGGACTACTATCCAGTAGCCCCATAAACTTTCTTTCATTTATCAATCTCTCCTTTATGGCAAATCTGGAAGATTTTCAGTTTCTTCAGGATAACCGTTTTTAAGTAGTGATGCTATTGATCCTCGTGACCACTTTCCATCTACAAAATATCGCCAACCATTTGCTCGGCTATTTTCTAAAATCGCTCGGTTTTCATTTGAATCTTTTACCAGTTCAGTTAGCAGTGAACTTATACATTCATATCCAGGCTCATCTTTATTACAACTTAAGTTAAAGTCGCTATAAGATTTTCCTTTATTATAATGATTATTAATCTCATTCATTTTAGCTGGAGTTAATCTAAATGATGCTTCTAAGAAGCCCTTACTTCCATCAATATCACCATAAATCATATCACCATTTCTTGCTATTTCTGCCTCTAGTTCTCTTCCTTTAGTACTTGTCCAGTTAGCTCCTGTTGTTCTACTACCAACTCCCTCATTAGGGAACATATTTTCTTTAGCAACAGTTCTAGTAAAGTATTGTGGACTAAAATCAATACATGTTGGACACTCTGGCCTATAAAGTATTTGTTCATTATTATAATAACAAATATTATTAAATGCAGAACTATCTAACTGCTCATCATTATAAATTTTTAATATTGTTTGATCTTCTATTTCATAAATTGCTTGATCCATTGCTTTTTGAAGATTTGACTGTAATTTAGAATATCTACTAGGATTCTGCATTAAATGGCCAATATTTTTTATTGAAAACCAAGTTAAATATTGATTCGTATAATTCGTAATTTCTACATTAAATACATAACCTACATCGATAATATTTTCACTTTTATAATTAGTTATATTCGTTATATAATGCCCATCTGGTAATAAACTATAATATTTAACCGTAGGTTTATAATATAAAGTTTGCTCATAACCAATTTGGTAATCAGTTGTTATATCAAAAGATACCCTTTCATTTTTAGCACTTGTTCCTCCACCATAATTTATAGAAAACGCTTCACTTGATTTTTTTCCGATTTTTGTACCAGCAATTTGTTTAACTGATGTACTTACATTTGGCCAATATTTTTCTTTATTATAAGAAGGTACTAATTTAATTGGTTGATCTAAAGCAGTATGAACCATCTTATTATTTTTATAATATTCTTGTTTATAATTAAAATATAAGTCTGGTGCTAAATAATAATTCCAGTTACTGGCTAAATTAGATTTTTTTTCACAATCATTTTTATCTGTTTGAAGTTTTATTCTTTTATTATATTTTTCTTTGTAAGCACTATATAAAGTTCTAGATGTTCCTCCTGGATTTTTATTTGATGATACACTTCCGGAAGTTCCACTATCACAATAACAACTTAGTGAAGCTGTAACAGAATGATATAAATCATTTCCATTTGCATCAAAATATGTGTTTTTTGTAGGTCTTTTTGTCTCATCCCCACTATAACTATAACTTTCACAGTCACAATCATATGAGAAACAATGGTCCAGTGGAAACAAAGGATTTGATGGCTGTAATGGATTTGATGAGCTTACATTTCTACAACATTTACAGTCACAGTCTTTTTTTATTGATTTAACACAACTGCCTAAATTATCTTTAGCACTTTCAACTGCCAGTGCAGTTTGCCACTTTGTATAAGCTTCCTTCTCATCTTCAATTGCTGCTAAATAATCTGTTTTCCATTGTTCGTAATTAGTATGGAAGTTCAGCATTATTTCCCCTTCTACTTTAGGTTGTTGAGCTTCGTCAAAGATAAAGAACCTACCACTTGTTGCCTCAGCGGTTCCAGGAAACTCAATTACTTGGCTTTCACTTGTATAAAGTTTGCAATAATTATTTCCTTTAGCAATAAGCTCTTCCATATAAATATCATCACGATAATTATTTGTATTTGCCATTAAGGCATTATAATCAGCAACTGAATATGAACTTTTATTTTTCTCAGTATTATTAACCAAGTTCATAATAGTGTAAATATCTCTTTGCTTAAGAATCGATCTACTTGGATTGGTTATATCTCCATCGTTGTCACACTTAGTATCTAAGATTACACTATCTCCTAGGGCACAAGTTGCCATATATAGATTAATTGCCGCATCTTCTTTTAGCTTATTTGGTTTAACATTACAACATCCCTTTCGAATGTATTCAAGCTCGGTTTTTAATAAAGTTCCACCATAATAGTAAGATGTTTTACCATTTTCTTCTCGAACCTCACACATTGAAGGTAAATTTATTTTGATGTTTTGTACTGATTCTTGCTCACGGTCAGGCATTAAAGCCATTAATCTTTGCGTCTTTTGCTCAGTTAAATGATTTCTTAAAATTGCAAGGTTCTCGACATTTAAAATATGATGATATTTATATTTTATCGAAATGTTTGTTGAAGCCGCATTTTTAAAATCTTCTTTTCTTCCTGAGACTCTTACCTTTAAAACATAATCTTGATTTTGATTATTTTGAATTAAATTCTTAGTAGTAATACTTGTGTCAACAGGAGTACATGACAGTAAATTATCATTTCCACATGATATATCAGTAATATAAAATGATGGATTAGTATTTTTATAAGAATCATATTGAGCCGCTAATTTTTGAATTCCATTTATCTTTATCGAAATAATCTTCTCAAATTTATCTTGACCAGCAGGGGCATCCTCTGTCTCTGCTGGCATTACATTAAATGTAAAATTATACTCTGCAACCTTTACTTTGGATATACCGGCTAAATTAGCACAGTGACTAGTCGATTTTGAAGTAAGAGCAAGTGCTGAACAATAATATTTTTTGACTAAATTATAAGCAGCAGTTCCTTCAACTAATTTCGGTGAACTTGCCGGACGTCCCTCAAGCTGGTTTACAACATTATCAAAGTGATTGGGTACATTACTAATTAGATCAAACTCAAACTTGTTGGTTATTGCTCGCATTGCTACATTGGCAGCTTGTAAATAATTTCCCGAGGCTGTTGAAAAACTAACCCCACTTTGGTTCATTAAATAAACCGAATCGTTAATATACATTTGATATACTTTAGCAATTGCTCTATCGTAGTCCCAATTTAATGTAATACCTCTAGCAAATATATACGGAAACTCATCTTTAGGAGCATTTAAATTTGGATCAATACAAAATAAAGTCTGTGATTTTCCAGATATCACTCCAAAATACTTTTTATTGGCTGGACTTTTTTTATTATCATAAGATATTTTGTCTTCTAAATCTTGATAATAATATCTTGAACCAATATTACTAATCGGTGATGGTAGAAGGCAATAACCAGATTTATCAAGAAGGTCTTTTCCATAACATACACCATGGGTCCCAACTCCAAATTCAGTTGCCCCACTCACATTTAAGTTTATTAAAAATAAACTTATTACAAATATTACTAATCTTTTTACAACTTTCATAAAGCACTCCTTTTCTTAATTATTACTACACTTAAGATTGTTATGCTAGAAACAACTACCACCCCAACAATTATATAAATATAATTATTTTCTATAAACTCTTTAATTCTTATTTTTTCTTCATCTTCTTCTTTTTCATTCTTCTCTTCTAAAACATACTTTGAAATTTCATCTCTTAAACTTACCTCTGGCACGGAAACTTCCTCAGTAATATATCTTTTACAATATGGAACATGCTCAAGACCTACGCACATACTATATTGAGAATACATATTAATTTTTGGTTTTAAAAAATTATAAGTTTTTAATATATTGCCAGGGCAACTCTCTAAATTAGAATATATATTATATTCATATTTTATTATATTTTTTATATCTTCACTTACAAAAGAATATACTCCATCAGTAGTATCTTCATAAAATAAATATTTCTCTTCTTTAGTTAAACTATTACTCTCTACAACATATAAATCTTTAACAATATTATAAATACTAATTTTAAAACTAGTCTTAACCGCTTCAATATTGCTTACCTCTCCAGTATCAGGATCAACAAACTCTTCAGTAATATCTTCTTCTATTACCTCATAATTAGTTTTAACCATTGCAGCTATTTCATTTAAATTTGCTTTTTCTATATATGTACAATCAGCTTTAACATCTAACATTAATATAAAAGAACTTAATATGCCAAGTAATATAAACACTTTTAATCGCATAATAATTCCCTCCTATGCTCATGTATTTAGTATAACATAGGTTCTTTTATTTTCAAAGAAAAAAAACAACAAATTTCTTAAAAATATGATAAGATTAATAAGTGATATATATGAAAAACAAACTTATTAAAACAATATTTACTTATTTGTTTTTAACTTTAATACTACAAATGATTTTAATGGGTATTAAAGATTATCAAACACCGCTTATTTATTCAACCGGGACCATCATAATTAATATTATAGTTCTTTTAGCAGTTTATTTTTTAAATAGATATGAAATAAAAGAAATGTTTGATAAATTTAAAGAAAATCCGACTAAAAATTTAAAGAAAAACCTTATAACTTGGATTATTGGCTTTATCTTAATGATGATTGCTAATTATTTAATAATGATAATTATTCCCAATCAAACAATCACTAATGAAGTTTTAGTAAGGGAAATGTATGATAAGTATTTACTAGCTTCTATTATCTCTTTTATAATTATCGTTCCTATTATCGAAGAAATAGTCTTTAGATTAAGTTTTAATAACATTAGTAATAAGTATTTATATTTAATTACCTCTAGCTTAGTATTTAGCTTACTTCACGCTATAGGATCATTTAATAATTTAATTAGTCTAATTTATATCATGCCGTATTTTGTTTTAGGAATTACTTTTGGGATTATATATTACCGAAGTGAGAATATATTTAATAGTATATTCATTCACTCACTACATAATTTAGTTGTTTTAATTTGTTATATTATATTTTAAGGAGCGTTTATGAAGAAAAAATCTAGATTTAAAAATTTTATATTATCTATTATAATTTTAATAATTGGTGTTATATTATATAGTTATTTTATTGGTACTAAAGGATTAGTTGTCAGAGAATACTCAGTTATTAACAATAAACTCACCAGTAATTTTCACGGACTAAAAATTATTCATTTTTCTGATTTACATTATGGCACGACAATTCGTCTTAAAGAACTTGAAAACATAGTTAATGAAATTAATGTACTTAAACCTCATATCGTATTTTTTACCGGTGATTTAATTGATAATGATGCATCTGTTTCAAAAGATGAAATCCCCAAAGTAATAAGCCTGTTAAATAAGATTGATCCAGAAATAGAATCATATATGGTAAGAGGTAATCATGATCATAGTGAAAACTATAATGAAATATTAAAAAATATTAATATTAAACTACTTGATAATAAATCAGAATTATTTTATTACAATAGTGATACCCCACTTTTAATTATTGGCCTTAGCGACTACTTAGTTGGTAATCAAGATATTGATTTAGCTTTTGAAAATTATAATGAAGAATATTATACGATTCTTTTAATGCATGAGCCTGATTCAGTAAATAAGTTAGATGATTATCATGCTGATTTAATCCTTGCCGGACATTCTCATAATGGCCAAGTAAGACTTCCGTTTATCGGAGCAATATTAAAAGTAAATGGCGCTAAAACTTATTATGATCCTGAATATATTATAAAGGAATCTCCTATGTATATATCTGGAGGACTTGGTACAAGTAAATACCCTTTTAGATTATTTAATCATCCATCATTTAACTTCTATAGACTCTATAATAAATAGCACGAAAAAACTCTTTTCATATAATAAAATGAAAGGAGTTTTTTAAATGTATTATAATACGATGCCAGTAGAAGGTGAAAGATTTTTCTGGGCACCATTTTTGTTAGGGGGACTTGGGGGCGCCGCAATAGTAAGTGCAACAAGACCAAGACCAGTTTACATAACCTCACCTGCTTACCCACAACAATCTTATCCACAACAATCTTACCAACAAGGACAGCCAGGTTATGGCTATAATTATTATGGAGGATATAACTACAATCCCTATTTTTATAGATAATTAAGTATCAAATGATACTTTTTTAATGTTTAATATAAGCCCGATAATAATCATATAAGAAAGTAAATTACTACCTCCATAACTAATAAAAGGAAGCGTTATACCGATTACTGGAAATAAACCAATATTCATTAAGATATTAACAGTAAACTGAAATAACAATAAAAACACAACGGGAAATACAAACAATTTATTCTGTTTATTAATAATTTTTATTATATTATAAATAAGTAAACTATAAATAAATATAAATAAAACAATACCGATATAACCAATATTATTAATCAGCAGTGCAAAAGCAAAATCAGTCGGAGCTTCTGGAAAATATTCAGGAATGTTTCTTAAACCTCTTCCAAACATTCCTGATGAGCCAATTGAAACTAAAGCTTTATTTAGTTGATATCCATCTCCTTTTACAAAATCAGTTATACGGTCCATCCGGTAAAAAAATGAAGTACC
>JAQVWT010000045.1 GCA_028709545.1 Bacilli bacterium | reverse complement strand
CTATAGTAATCATTAATACTAGTACAATACTTAGTACTACTGTTAAAATCATGTTTTTTTTCTTCATATATTTTGCCTCCTATATTTTCTAAATATATCATACCATTTAAAGTGAGCTATTTCAATTATGTTTTTTGTTAAAAAAAGTAGATTAAATACTTTTTATGAAGATATTCTTACTTTAACTGTTGATACTTTAGGAACAAGTGTTACTCTAATATCATCAATAAAGACATTTACTGGAACTTCATGGGTTCCAACACCATATCCACTTAAGTCTATTTGAGCTTTTATTTGTGATTGTTCAATTCCGCTTAAGACAGAGGTTACTCCTTTAGCAATGACTGTGATTGCACTGTCAGCTAAACTCTCAGCATTTACTATATAATTATTTCCGAGATTTATTGATTCGACTTGAATATTATCAAATTCTTTACTTGATTCACTATCCATCGTAACTGAAACAGATGTTGTTGTTTCGGTCATATGTCTTACCCCAGCTGGTTTTGTTAAAGTAACATTAAATATTTTATCATTATTTAGACCATTAATATCGATAACTGCTTCTATAAATTTAAGCTCATCAATTATTTCTTTATCACCATACACTTTAACTTTAGTAGTTGATGATATCGCACTAGATATTGCATAGCCAACGGTTGGTTTACCAGTTGTTATAATTTTAACTGGAAGCTCACTATAGTGTGAATCAACTATAATCGATGCACTTACTTTAGTTGGTACCATTTCAACATTATTAATTTTATTACCATTACTATCATATGCAACAAGTACGATTGAATCTATTGTATAAGTGCCTCTTTCGGTTAAATTATAGGCCTTTAAATCAACTAGAGCTCTAACGGTAGTTACAGTATCAAGTGCTTCACTTGATCCTTTAACTATTACTTCATTGCGATCAAGTTCTACACTTTTTATTGATAATTTATTATCAAGTTTATCACTATTAAGTAAGTCATGGTTTAAGGTTTTTATTGCACTTACTTTTTCACTTATTTTAATAGTAATCGTACTTGGATCAAGTTTATAATTTACTGATTCTACACTATGATTATATTTAAGTTTTACTTTATATTGACCAGTTGAATAACCACTTAAATCAAGTACTACTTTATGTTCACCTAATTGTTTTGCTAAATATAAATCACTTTTACGACCAATTAAGGTAATATCAACGGTCTCAGGAACTCCTTCAACAACATATGCCTCTTCATTATATATTATTTCAACTTGTTGACCAGAAATAATTTCTGCTTCTTCTGTTACTAAATTAATTGCTTTAGTATCAATTAATAAGAAGATAATTATGGCTGAAAATAATGATACATAAATAAGAATATTAGGTCTATTTAGAACTTTTTCAAAACGGCCACTATTACTTTTAACTAGTTCACTTATTCTATATATGATTCTGCTAATTGGAATTACGATAAGTTTATCGATAATATTATATATCCCTTTAAAGAAAGAAGAAATAATTTTAAATATTTTATTCATCTTCGGCCACCTCTTCTTCATCAGCATCATAAAAGACTTCCATCTTTGGCTTAAGTTCTTCTAAAAGTAATATTTTAAATTCTTCTAAGGTTAAATTATAATTTAAACTACTATCAACTGCGATACTTATTTTTCCAGTTTCTTCAGATACAACAAGAGCGATAGCGTCTGTTTCCTCAGCTACTCCTAAAGCAGCTCTGTGTCTTGTTCCAAGTTTTTTACTAAAATTTGGATTCATACTAGTTTTAAAAACTGCCCCAGCACAAGTAAGCTTATCACCTTGAATTATCACGCCTCCGTCATGAAGGGGATTAGGTGGGAAAAAGATAGCTTCAATTAAAGCTGCCGTAATATCTGCATAAATCTTATTAGCTGGCTCAATATATTCTTGCAGCGAAACATTTCTTTCAATAACAATAAGAGCCCCAATTCTATTTCTCTTTAAATATTCAACTGCATTCATAATTTCATAAGCTACTCTCTCGCGCTCATCAACAGTTAAAACTTTATGACGCCCTAAAAGCTGACTTCTACCAATTGATTCAAGAACTGCTCTAATTTCTGGCTGAAAAATAATTATAAGTGCGAGTGGTCCCCAAGAAATAACATATTCTAAAAGTAAACCAATTGTATATAAATTAAGTAAAGAACTAACAAGTTTAATAACTATTATAATTATTACTCCCTTAAATATTAAAACTAATTTAACATTTTTTCTTAAATTTTTAAGTAAATAATAGAACATAAACCAAACAATACTTATATCAATTATCTTAGTTAATATATTTCCAATTGACAACCAAGTCACTTAAACCACTCCTTTAGTAGTATAAATATTATATCAAAGATAAATTTAAAATACTACCTCTAACCCAAAAAGAAAAAGATAATTATTTATTATCTTGAATCTCTTCTACTTCAGGTATCATATCTACTATTACTTCTTGTTCTTCTTCTATGTTTTCTTCCTCTGGCTCTAGGCTTTCTTCTAAAGCAGGCTCACTTATTTCTTCAGGAGTCTCATCTCTAACTTCCAAAATTTCTTCTACTTTTGCTTCTCTTTTTTTATTTCTAAGATTATCAACAATATAACCAATTAAAGCAAAGATAAAAAACGCTGCTACAACCATAATTATTAAATAATGGTCGATAATAAATTCTAACATTTAAGGTTCCTTCCTTTCTATTTTGTTACTAATTATATGAGTGTTTTACTTAGGTTATTATTAAATTCTTTCCCTTAGGTTGAATTTGAATAAATGTATTACCGTCATTTACAACTATTTCTTCCCCACTAGTATATTGGTATATAGTTCTTTCTTTTCTTGAGGATTTATTCCAAGTTATAGGTACTGCATATCCTTCTGATATAAAGTAGCCTTTACCAGTACCAACATTATTTAAATTTTGACGTCCTGATGAATCTCCACTTATATAATTATTTGATACATCATATACGATAATATTTTTAAAAGTATACTGCTCTTTAGTCACATAATCTTTATGTTCTTTTTTATTGACACTTCTTTTGTAAACTTTGTTAACACTGTCATATTCATATGATGATACAACTGATGATGAATATTCAACTGAAACATAGTTAGCTTCCTGATTATCAGCCATTTTATTTAAGTTTACTTCATCAGCACTATAGTTAAGTAAATAATCATTTTTTCTTTCCATTCTTTTATTACCAAGTCCTTTTAAAAGTTTATCAGTACTAGTAAAAAGTGTATGTTCACTTGATAGCTTTAGGGTTTTATCGCGCCAACCAGTTTTTGAGTTATCAACTACTATTCGGTCAATACCTAAACTTCTAAAATCACTTTGAGCTTGCGGTGACTGACCATGATGAACATATATCGCATCATTTTCTAAAACATAATCAAGAAAATAATGTCTAGCACTTCTAACTGAGCCTATTCTTTCAACATCAGTATCTAAAAATAAAGCAAGATATCTAGTTAAACCGCCTTCAACAATCATCTCATAAATAATATACGCATCTTGAAGTCCACTTTGAACACCTCTTGCGGCTCCGATATTATTTATGGTTACGGCATATGGTCTACTCTTAGATTCTAAATTAACGATACTTACTTTTTTTTCAGGTACTGGCTCGGTCACTTTATCATTTTTAGGTGGTATTACTTCTTTATTAGAAAAAGCATAGTAAATACCTACTCCGCCAATTATAAGAATTACTATTATAAAAATAATTAAATTATCTAATCTCATTTTTTTTAAGCCCTTTTTTTTCATAACTTCCTTCTTTCAAACTTATCATATCATAATCATATTTATTTTAAAATATAATTGTATTAATTTCGTAATTTTGATATACTTTAAAGCAGATGGAGGTCTAAAATAAAATATGAAAATTGATCAAAAATTATTAAGAGTAATGGGACTTACTCTAGGAGGTATAATTGTTTTTATTATAATAATTGCTTTAATAAGTAGTTGTAATAAAAATAAAAAATATACTTATGAAGAATTAGAAAATAAATTAATTACTTTATCTAAAAATTATTATGAAAGAAATAATGGATCACTTCCTATTGATGGAGAAAGTACTACTTTAACTACGGGATACTTTATTACTAGTGGAGACTTTAAAGATTTAATTTTAGAAACTGGAGAAACTTGCTCTGGAGAAATAGTTGTTTCTAATACTAATGGATATTACTTATACACACCAATATTAACATGTGGGGATATTAAAACAATAACTCTTGCTGATAAATTAAAAGAAGATGTTATAACTACTGGTGAAGGATTATATAATCAAGGATCTTCTTATATATATAAGGGTGAGGATGTTAATAACTTTATGTTATTAGGTGAAAAATTATATCGAATCATTAAAATAAATAGTAATAGTGAAATTAAAATTATTGAAAATAAACGAAGTGAATCATCTCCTTGGGATAATAGATATAATATTGATAAAAAATCAAGTGTCGGTATTAATGATTTTATTTCTAACAATATAAATAGTAGAATTAAAAATAAGCTAGAAGGATTATATGAAAGTGATAAGTTTACTGATGAAGAAAAAGCTTATTTTGTAAAACAAGATCTATGTATTGGCAAAAGAAGTATTAATGAGGCAATTAATGATGGCTCAGTTGAATGTAGCGAAATCCTTGAAGATCAAATCTTTGGCTTAATAACAGTCTATGAATACATGCAAGCTAGTTTAGACCAAAACTGTATAGATTTATCAAGCCCAAGCTGTACAAATTATAACTTTTTAGCTAAACTTGATTCCACAACATGGACACTAACTGCTGATAAAGATACTAGTTATAAAGCTTATCGGCTTGATTATGGAATTTCCCTTACTAATACTTCTAATAGTAGTGGGGTTGCTATAGTTGCTCATTTAAATAAAAACACTTTATATCAAAGTGGAAGTGGGACTTTAAATGATCCATATATAATAAAATAAAACGGAAAAGTTATAAACTTTTTCCGTTTTTTTTATATTCGATACCTAATATCTTTTCATATACTTTAATTTGTTCATCTATTTTATCAATCGCTAAATTTATTTCTCCAGTTAATTCATCATCTAAATCATATAGTAAAAATAAATCATTTAAATAATTCCCATAATCTATTAAAGAAGAATATATTTCACTATTTAAATATGATAAGAAAGTATCTGCATCTACATTGTTTTTTTCTTTAGATTTATAAATATTAATATCTGATAATAGCTTATCTATAAATATTTCATTTACATTATATTTAAGCTCTAATTCAGCTACCTTATCTAATGATAATTCTTTTATATTTATAAGTTCTGTTATTAAATCTTTTATATCCATATGACCTCCAACATATATATTTTAATACTTTTTCACTATAAAGTAAAACTAAATTATTTTATATGTGATATAATTTTATCAGAGGTGGATATGAAGTTAAATGTAATTATTCCTGTTTATAATGAAGAAGGAAATATTAAACTACTACATAAAAAACTAAGTGATGCATTAATTGAAATAGAGTATGAACTTATATTTGTAAATGATGGCTCAGCTGATAATACAAGCAAGAGACTAAAAGATATATATAATGAAGATCAAAAACATGTAAGAGTTATTAATTTTAGTCGTAATTTTGGTAAAGATGCGGCAATGTATGCCGGACTTACTCATACAAATGCTGAGTATTCAGTAATCATCGATGGTGATTGTCAACAAAACCCTAAATATATTCTTCAGATGCTTAAATATTTAGAACAAAATAAAGATATAGATCAAGTTGCGATGGTTAATAAAGAAAGAAAGAAAGAATCTTTTTTAAATAAATTTTTAAAGAAAAGTTTCTACAAATTTATGAATATAATAAGTGATACTAAATTTGTAATTGGGGCATCTGATTTTAGGATGTTTAGAGAAAATGTTGTCAGTGGAATTATATCATTAGGAGAAAACAATCGTTTTTCTAAAGGGATTTTTTCATGGGTAGGTTTTAATACTTATTATATGGAATATGAAGTAGAAGAAAGAAATAGTGGTAAGACTAACTTTAATTTATTTAAACAATTTAAATATGCTTTTAATGGCATTATTAACTTTAGTGTTAAGCCACTTAGAATTGCTACTGTTATTGGTTTTATATCATCATTTGGGGCTTTTATATATTTAATTATAATTTTAATTGAGACTTTAATAACGGGAATTGCCGTGCCAGGTTATGCATCACTTATTAGTATAATGTTATTTCTAGGTGGCATGCAGCTGATTGCAATTGGTATCTTAGGTGAATATGTTTCCAAAACATATTTAGAAACAAAAAAAAGACCAGTTTATGTAGCTAAAAATAAACTAGGCTTTAATGAAGATATTTTATAATTAAATAAAATCTTTAGCTAAACTTTTATGTTTAGTATGAAGCAGCTCAATACTTTTTTTACTTAAAGGCTTAGAAAAATATGTTTTATAAGCTTTTTTTATTTCGGGATTTTTATATGGATATTTTACTAAAGAATCTTTATCTTGATTTACGAGTCCTTTACTACGTTTATTTAAGATACCTTTTTGATCGACTATCGGCATAGGAATTTGTCCTCCCCCACCAATACATCCTTGGTTACAATTCATAACTTCAATGAATAAAAATTCATCTTTAATCGGTAGTAATTTTTCTAAATTTTCCATTTGATAAACAACAGCAGTCTTAATTTGCTTTTTATTTATTTTTAAATTATATTCTTTATAAAAACTTTTATTTTTAATTAAAATCTTTTCTGAAGTTAAATCACTGCCAGTTTCAAGTTTATAAAGACAGCGCAGTGCGGATGCCATAACTCCTCCACTTTTACCATATATAATTCCCGAAGATGATCCATTTAAAGAATCAAACTTACTATCAGATAAGTTTTTAAAATCAATATTATTTTCGCGAATAGCAAGAGCAAGCTCACTAGTCGTAATTACATAATCACAATGACTATTTTCTATTTCATACTTTTTGGCAGTACATGGAGTAAGAGCAACTATAACTATATCTTTACTTTTAATTCTCTTTTCTTTACTAAAAAACTTTTTTAAATAAGTAGCCTGCATCCCGATTGGGGTTTTACATGTTGAAAGATTCGGTATTAAATCAGAGTGATAAATAGCTGCATATTTAACCCATGATGGGCAGCAACTTGTAAACATAGGAAGAACATCATCATTTTTAATTCTTTCTTGAAGCTCTGCTGCTTCTTCCATCGAAGTTAAATCAGCACCAAAAGTAGTATCAACTACATATTTAAAGCCAAGTTTTTTTAAAGCAGTAATCATCTTTTCTTCAACAAACTCTCCGGGTTTTAAACTAAAAGCATCACCTAAAGAGACTCTAACTGCTGGGCTAGTCATTACTATAACAGTTTTAGTTTTATCGTTTATTAATTCAAGTACTTTATTATAATCATATTTAGGAACTAGTGCTCCTGTTGGACAAGTTAAAATACACTGTCCACAATTAATACAGATTGGTTTATGAGGATTTTTATATCTAATATTAACCGTATTTATACATGTATTTGAGCATGCTCCACAGTTAATACATTTCTCCTCTATTCTTGCAAGAGCTGGATTATCAGGATCAACAAAAACTCTCTTATAATCAATTTCTTCTTTTTGTACTTCTATTTCTTCAAAGTCAAAAATTCCTGCTTTACATAAAGGACAATAATATCCATCAGATAACCTTCCTTCATGAATAAAACCACATTTTTTACATTTATACTTCATTTACTTCACCTACTAAATATAATCGAATTTATTTTTAAACATCTATAGCAAATAAATATCATTATAGAATAAAATATAGCTATAATTTTTCAACTACTTTCTTTTAAAAAGAAATAGCAATAACATTTTTTAAATTACTCTTAAACTTGAAAATACAACGGATTTTCAAAATAACTTGCCGCGGGACTAAAGCCCCGCAAGGCAAGATAATTAACCAGCTAATACATATGGATTATCAAGTGAGCCATCTCCACTTATTATTGTGGTATTAGATTTCAGATATAAAGAAGGGCGCACCCCGTACCCAATGCTCGCACCGTTATTGTACACGTAGCCGCCATAGCCCACATGCCACACATGGTTTGAGCCTGACGAGTGCGGGGTTATTGTCCATTCATAAGAACCCAAATAAAGCCAGTTTTGATTATAACAACCATCATTATCATAACTATAAAGAGTTTTAGTTCTTGAACAACTTGTATTAATAACAGCATATC
>JAQVWT010000005.1 GCA_028709545.1 Bacilli bacterium | reverse complement strand
TAAATCCATTAAAATATATAGATGAAAGAAATTATAAAGCAGTATATGATAATTAAATATTAAAAAAATGAAACTAATAATAATCTCATTTTATCGGATAAAAATCCCACGAACTCTTTACACTAACGCATAAAATTCACAGAAAAAAACGTATGTAAAACGTATGTAGAGGCACTTTTTTGAAAAAAATTACAACTTTTTAAAAAAACAAAAACCCCGGAAACCCTTATATTTCCTGGGTTTGCGAGGCTATTTACCACAGCACTGTTTATACTTGCGACCGCTGCCACATGGACAAGATTCGTTTCTACCTATTTTATTTAAATTAATTACCGGCTTGTTTTCAAACAACTCATATATATCAATGTTATTATTATCTTGATTACAACGATACCACCAACTCATTTCTTTTATAGTATCAGTTATATATTCTTTATCTCTTGCTGGATAGTTAAATTCTTCTAAATAATCATCATAATCTCCAAACATTATCGGGTCAATAAAACCTTTAGCATATAGTTTTTTTACACTATCTAAAAATTCAGTAAAATTAGCATCAGCTATAAAGCCAGCTATGCCTGTTGCAAAGTCAATATCGTCTTTGGTCACAGTTTTTAATAATTTTTGAATATATTGAGCTAAAAACTTTCGAGTTACTACTTTTTGATTTAACAAAATATGAAAAGAATTTAGTGCTGATCCTCTAGCATAAACATCATATTTTCGATTTTCTATAAAATCACAAAGCATTTCCATGTTTCCATCAAATGTACTGGCTATAAATTTATTTACATCCTCGGTTAAAATATCTCCAAATATATATTCTAATATTTTTTCATCTTTTTTTAGTATCTCTATTATTATTGGAAAAGCTCTTTTTTCTCTAAATTCTGACAATAAAAACAGAGCATATATATGTAAATAATAATTATTATTTTCTTTATACATTTTTTCAGCATTATTATTTATATATTTTAGCGAATCTAGCAATAACTCAACTATTTCTTGCTTGTTTTTTCGTGCTTCAATTATTGCTTGCGTAGGAAATGTTTCATTGAAATATTTTAATTCATTAATTATTTCTTGGATCTTCATGTTCTACCTCTTTATCTATTTTATCTTCATATTCTTTAATTTTATTTTCATTATTTTTATTATTCATAACTTCATCACTTCTAACTAACATCATTATAACAAATAAAACCCCTTCCTAATAGTGCATATTAAAAAACTGGTGGTTATAGACTTTGCGCCAGCAATTTGCTACAATTACATTATAAAAAAAAGAGATTGACATATACTAGTAAATGAGGTGGACTATGGTATATAAGTGCGAGAAACATGGACCATATACTTTACATATGATAAAGACAAATAAATTTAAACTATGTCATATGGAAATTATATTTAGAAATAATATAGTTAAAGAAGATATTACAAAAAGAAATATTCTTTTTGATCTTTTAACTGAGGCAAATAAAGATTATCCAACTAAAAGATCCTTATCTTTAAGACTTGAGGATTTGTATAATACAAGCCTTTACAGTGTTACAAGTAAAGTAGGTGGTGCTGTTTTAACTAATGTTTGTCTTGATTTCATTAACCCTAAATATACTGATAAAAAGATTTTAGATGTTACTTTAAAACTTCCTTTTGATATGCTTTTTAATCCCCTTGCTGAAAATGATGAGTTTAATGGTAGGCTGGTTGAAATAGCTAAAAAAAGATCTGAGGCAGATATTAAATCAGTTAAAGAAAGTCCTAAAAAATATGCTTTATTAGAAGCTATTAAAACCTTAGGAGATAATTCTTTATCAAGTTTTAGTAATGTTGGTAGTTTAAAGGATTTAGATAATATAACTAGTAATTCTTTATATAAATATTATCAAGAGGTTTTAGAAAATGACTATGTTGATATTTACATAATTGGTGATTTAAATATGGAAGAAGTATCTAAAATAATTTCTAAATATGCAACATTCAAAATAATTAAGAATCATCAAGTTCCTTATTATATAGAAAATTCTAAACGTAAAGCAGTTATTAAACAAGACAAATTTATTTATGTCCAAACTAATATAGTTGCGATTCTTAATTTAAATAATTTAACTAGTTATGAAAAGAAATATGTTGCTAATTTATATAATTTAATTTTAGGTGGTGGCTCGCTTGAAACTAAGTTGTATAGAAGACTTCGCGCTGAAAACTCACTATGCTATAATGTTAATTCAATGTATCAAAAATATGATGGACTTATTTTAATATCAACAGCAGTTGATGTTAATGCAAAAGATAAAGCTACTAAATTAATTAAACAAGCTATTAAAGATATGACTAATAACATTACTAAAGAAGAGCTTGATCAAGCTAAAGAATTAATAATATCTGCACTGCATATGAATATGGATAATATAGGTAAGATAGTTGATAATTATTTCTATCATAATACAAGTGATTTAGATGATTTTGAAACAAGAATTTCAACATTTAAAAAAGTAACTACTAAAGAAATATATGCTTTAAGTAAAAAAATATCGATTAGTACTATTTACTCACTTGTCGGGGAGGAAGAGCTATGAAAAAAACATCTATAAAAAAGACTGGTGAATATGTTTATACAGAAACCCTTGAGAATGGTCTCCAAATCATAATGGTACCTAGTGATAAAGTAAAAAATTATTATTTAACTTTAAATACCAAGTTTGGCTCGATTCATACCGATTTTAAATATAATGGTAAAAATTATAAATTACCAAAAGGTACAGCTCATTTTTTAGAGCACCTCTTATTTAATATGCCTGATGGGACTAGTGCTCATGATTATTTTAGTAAGTTAGGATCAAGTATTAATGCTTATACTTCCTATGATATTACTGGTTATGAAGTATATTCTAATAATAAATTCAAAGAAAATTTATCTTATTTACTAAAGTATGTTTATACTCCATATTTTACTAAGGAATTAGTAGCTTCAGAAAAAGGAATAATTACTGAAGAAATAAAAATGATAGGTGATAACCCTGCATCAGAAATAGTATATGGAATGTTTAGAAATATATTTATTAAAGATGAAAGACAATATTTAATAAGTGGAACTGTCCAGGATATTAAAAAAATGACCGCAGATGATTTATATTTAGCATATGATGCTTTTTATCATCCAGAAAATATGTTTTTAATTATTACTGGTAATTTTAAACCAGAAGAAGCAGTCGCGATTGCTGTTGATACTTTAAAAGATTTTGAATTTCCTAAATATAATAAACCAATTCTAAAAGAAGTAAATGAACCTTATAAAATTCAAAATAAATATTTAGAAAAAGAAATGAATGTTGATAAAGAAAAAGTAACTATTTGTTTAAAGATACCTAAAAGTAATTTTAAATCATTAAAATTATCTGATTTAGAACTTAGATTATATATAAATTTGATCATTAGAGTTAATTTTGGAGCAACCTCACTTTTAAAAGAAGAATTATTAAGCGGAGGTATTATTACTAATTCGATAAGTACTTTTTTAACAATGACTGATGAGTATATAATCCAAGCAATTATGACATCAACAGATTATCCTGATTATTTTATTAAAAGAATAAAAGAAACATTAAACACTTTAATAATTAGTGGGGATGAATTAAATCGTAAAGTAAATAGTTCGGTTAGTAATTTAATAATGGGCTTTGATGAAATTGAAATAGTTAATGGTGATATTGGGGAAGATATTATTAATTATGGTAAATATATTACCGATATATATAGTTATTATAAAGATTTAAATTTGGAAACAGCAGAAGCAGTACTTCAAAAGATGAAAAAACATCTTCTAGCAATTACAATCTTAAAACCAAAAGAAGAACAATAAAAAAGGAAATATAACCTCCTATTACAACGTATAGTAATAGGAGGTATTTTAATGAACAAGTATCAAAAATATTTTAAAGTAGGGGGAGTATTTATTTTAATAGTACTAACTTTAATAAGTTATATTTTTTTTGAATCTGAAGAAGAAGTATATATTGCTAGCAAGGAAATAACAACAGAGGCGGTCACTAACTTTTTTATTGATGTTAAAGGGGCTGTTAAAAATCCCGGTGTATATGAATTTAATACTAATCAAAGAGTTATAGATGCAATTGAGAAAGCTGGCGGACTTACAAAAAAAGCTGATACTAGTAATATTAATTTAAGTAAAAAATTAGCAAGTGAAATGGTAGTTTATGTTTATACAACTAGTGAAATAAAAAAAGGTTCTAAAAGTATCAGCTGCGCTACAAAATGTAATTGTGAGACTATCGAAGTTAATAATTGTTATCAAGAAGAAGTTAGTAGTGATGGAAAAGTTAATATCAATACTGCGGGGTTAGATACACTCTTAACACTTTCTGGTATTGGTGATGCCAAAGCAAAAGCCATAATAAATTATCGAAATGAGCATGGAAACTTTAAAGAGGTAGAAGATTTAAAAAATGTTTCAGGAATAGGAGATACTCTTTTTGAAAGTATAAAAGAGTTTATTACCTTATGATTAATTTAATATTATCTTTAAATATCATGTTTTGTGATATTAAAGGGGCAGTTAAAAATCCTGGAGTATATGAAATAAACAATAATAATATTTATGAGATTATCAATTTAGCAGGGGGACCTAAAAAAGATGCAAGTCTTTCACTTATTAATTTAAGTAAAAAAGTAACTGATGAGATGGTTATTTATATACCTAGTACAAATGATAGACCAAAGAAGTGTCCTATATGTATTTGTCCAAAAGTTGAGTGTCCTACACCAGAAATAACAACACCAGCAACAACTGCACTAGTGACAACAAAAATGATTATGACAACTACCAAACCTGTTATTCCTACTACAACATATCCTCAAACAAGTAAAGTAAGCTTAATAAATATTAATCTCGCATCTAAAGTAGAATTGATTTCTTTAAATGGTATTGGTGATAAAATTGCAGATGCGATTATTGAATACCGAATTATAGCTCCATTTACTTTTATTGAAGATATTATGAATGTTAAAGGAGTAGGAGAAGTAGTATTTGCTAAGATTAAGAGTTTTATTACAGTCTAATTTTATATATTATGGGCTACTAATACTTACACTTCTTTTCTCATTTACATTTAAATATTTTATAAAATTAGAAAGTAAATATAATATCAATGATAATATTATAACCGGAAAAATTACAAAGCTTGACTACGATCAAGAGAGATATAAATTAGAAATAAAAGCCGATGAAAAAATAATTGCTTATTACTATCCTAAAGAAAATATAAATTTAGAACTTGGGATGACTGTCTTATTAAAAGGAGAATTATATTTACCACTAAATAATACAATACCTAATACGTTTAATTATAAAAAATATCTAAATAATCATTATATTTACTATATGATGAAAGTAAGTAATATAAATATTTTAAAAGAAAATAAAAATATAATTTATAAAATAAAAAATTATATTAATAAGAGAATTAATTCGTTTTCACATACTAACTCTTATTTAAAAGCTTTAATATTAGGAGATTTAAAAGATCTAGAAGATGATGTATATAAAGGTTTCCAAATAAATGGAGTTATTCATTTATTCGCCATATCAGGAATGCATATAAATCTCCTCGCCGCATCATTAATATTTATTTTAAAAAAAACAAATATTAAAGAAGTATTTAAACAGATAATTATTATTTCTTTTTTAATAATATTTTGTGAGACTATAAATACATCGGCTAGTGTTTATAGAAGCTTAATATTTTATATACTGCTTTCTATAAATAAAATATATGATTTTAATATAAGTACTAAAAACATTTTATTCTTAACCGTCTTTTTTTTAACTATATTTAATCCTTTAATAATCTTTGATATTGGTTTTCAGTACTCGGTTATTACTACATATGGGTTGATTATTAGTATCAAAAAAAAGAAAAATAATAACTATTTTAAAAATTTATTACGGGTAAGTTTTATCGCCTTTTTATTTAGTGCACCGATTACTCTAATAAATTTCTATGAAATAAGCTTATTATCGCCACTTAATAATTTAATATTTGGTCCTCTTATTACTTTTATAATTTATCCATTATCACTACTAACTATTATATTAAGTTTATTTGAACCACTCCTATATTTTTTACTTAAGTTTATGGAACATATTAATCTATTTATAAGCAGTATTACTCTATTTAATTTAATTATTCCTAAAGTAAATATAATGTTTTATTTAATATATTATTTCTTAATTATATTTTATATCTATTCCTTAAATAAAAAGTATTTACTAACATCTTTAATTTTAATATTAAGTTTAAAATTAAAACCATATTTAGATAATAATAATTATGTTTATTTTTTAGATGTTGGTCAAGGAGACTCTGCTCTTATTTATAACAAGAAAGAAAGTATTTTAATTGATACAGGAGGAGTGTATAATTATGATGTTAGTAATAATACACTAGTGTTTTTAAAAAGTTTAGGGATAAATAAAATAGACTTACTCTTACTTACTCATGGCGACTCTGATCATTTAAAAGATGCTCCTAATATAATTAAAAATATAAAGGTAAAAAATGTCATGCTTAATAATAATGAATATAACGACTTAGAAAAAGAAATAATAAAACTAGCAAATAATATTACTAAGACATATCAAAGTAGTTTTGATTTTAAAATTTATAATAATTATATAGGTAAAGATGAAAACTCAAGTAGTATTATATCTCTCCTCACCATAAATAATCATAAAATATTATTTATGGGAGATGCTTCGAGTGATCAAGAATCAAAATTTTTAAAAGAAGAAAACCCTAAAGCCAATATTATTAAACTAGGTCATCATGGTTCTAAAACCAGTAGTGATCCCATCTTTTTAGAAAAGATAGGAGCAAAAGAAGGAATAATATCTAGTGGCAGAAATAACAGGTTTAATCATCCTAGCCCAGAAACTATTAAAACCCTTGATAAACTTAATATAAAATACTACGATACTAAAGAAAAAGGAACAATTTGTTATATATTTAGGCATAATAATTATACTAAAAAGTTCTATTTACCATAAAATATATTGTACACTATTATAGTGTTTATATAGATGAAGGAAGAAACTCGTGAGTCTTCCTTTATTTTGTTTAAACATTCGCCCGTTTTTTGTGAAAAAAAGCACTTTCATTCGTCTATATTATGTGAAAAAAAGCACTAACATTCGTTAGGATTAGAACCAAATACACTTTTCTGTTATTAAAACACAAAAAATATTAACATTTTTGTGTTTAGGCTCACTAAAAGCTATCGATTCTAGTTGATTTATTAGTGTTTCTATAATATAATTAAATAGAAGTTTTACCTTGGTTTGCAATTCATCCTTCGAATTCATACTAGGATATAACGGATAATATGTAAGGGAGGAAAAATTTAATGGCTATACCAAAAGCTAAAAAAGCAGAGTTAGTAAAAAAGTTTGGAAAAAACGAAAAAGATAGTGGTTCAACAGAAGCACAAATCGCAATACTAACTGAAGAAATTAATCAGCTAACTGAACATTTAAAAGCTCATAAAGATGATCATCATAGTAAACGTGGACTTTTAATGAAAGTTGGAAAAAGACGTAGTCTACTAGATTATTTAATGAAAAATAATGTAGTAAGCTACCGAAAAGTAATAAAAGAATTGAATTTAAGAAAATAGGCACTACCTTTTTTAGTGTCTTTTTATTTAGGAAGAAGTGAGATAATGAAAAAAGAATTTAATTTTGATTTTTTAGGACGTAATATAACTGTAGAAATAGGAGAAGTAGCAAAACAAGCTGATGGATCGGTTGTAGTAAGATATGAAGATACTGTAGTTTTAACAGCTGCTGTTATGAATAACAATGTAGCAACAACTGACTTTTTTCCATTACAAGTTATGTATAATGAAAAATTATACTCAGCAGGTAAAATACCTGGTGGATTTATTAAAAGAGAAGGAAGACCAAGTGACAATGCAACGCTTACTGCTAGGCTAATTGATAGACCAATTAGACCGATGTTTGCCGATAACTTTCGTAATGAAGTCCAAGTAATTAATACAGTATTGTCAGTTGATCCAGATCACTCCCCAGAGATGAGTGCTTTATTTGCATCATCTCTAGCGCTTGGTATTTCAGAAATACCATTTGATGGTCCAGTTGCTGGAGTAATAGTTGGTAAAATTGGTAAAGATTATATTATTAATCCAACAAGTGAAGAGCTTGAACAAAGCCAAATGTCAGTAACAGTTGCGGGAACTAAAGACGATATTTGTATGATTGAAGCTGGAGCTAAAGAAGTAAGCGAGGCAGATATGCTAGAAGCTCTATTGTTTGGTCAAAAATATATTAAACAACTATGTGAATTCCAAGAAGAAATTATAAAAGTAGTAGGTAAAGAAAAAGTAGAAGTAAAACTTGCTGAAGTACCTGCTGATTTAGAAAAAGAAGTTATTAAATATGCAGAACCAAATATGTTAGAAGCTGTTCAAATTAAAAACAAACTTGAATCATATACAGCAATTGATAAAGTTAAAGAAGAAACTACCGAGTATTTTACTAATCTTTATTCTGATGATGATACAGTAGCTAAAAATGTAAAAACAGTTGTTAACAATATCGAAGCTAAGGTTGTAAGAGATTTAATTACTAACAAAAAGATTCGACCTGATGGAAGGAAACTCGATGAGATAAGAGATTTATCGGCTCTAATTGACTTTTTACCAAGAACTCATGGTTCAGCCTTATTTACTAGAGGTCAAACCCAAGCCCTTGCAACTACTACATTAGGTGCAATTGGTGAACATCAAATATTAGACGGTCTTGGAATAGAAGACTCTAAAAGATTTATGCTTCACTATAACTTTCCACAGTTCTCTGTAGGAGAAACTGGAAGATATGGCGCACCTGGTAGAAGAGAAATAGGACATGGGGCTCTAGGAGAAAAAGCTCTGCTACAAGTAATCCCTAGTGAAGAAGAATTTCCTTATACAATTAGAGTAGTTAGTGAAATACTTGAAAGTAATGGATCATCTTCTCAAGCAAGTATCTGTGCTGGATGTTTAAGCTTAATGGCAGCAGGAGTTCCTATTAAAGCACCAGTTGCTGGTATTGCTATGGGACTTATTACTAAGGGTAAAAAATATTCGATACTAACAGATATTGCTGGTATTGAAGATCATATGGGAGATATGGACTTTAAAGTAGCTGGTACAAAAGATGGTATAACAGCTTTACAAATGGATATTAAAATAAAGGGAGTCACAAAAAACATTTTAAAAGAGGCTCTTGCTGATGCAAAAAAAGCGAGACTTAAAATATTAAAAGTTATGACAGATGTAATACCTGCACCACGTGCTGAACTAAGCAAATATGCACCAAAAATAAAAATGATCACAATTGATCCTGAAAAGATTAAAGATGTCATTGGTCGTGGTGGTGAGATGATTACTAAAATTATCTTAGAAGCAAGTGGGGTATCTTCAGTAAATGATAAAGAGGCTGTTAAAGTAGATTTAGAAGATGATGGAAGAGTAATCGTATATCACACAGATTATGAAATAATTGATAAAACAATTAAGATGATTGAAAACATAGTTAAAGAAGTTGTTCCAGGTGAAATATATGAGGCAGTAGTTGTAAAAGTTGAAGACTTTGGCTGCTTTGTAAAACTTTGGGAAGGCTGCGAAGGCTTAGTACACGTAAGTCAGCTTGCTCATGAACGTGTAAATAAACCATCAGACATTGTAAAAGTAGGCGATACTATTATGGTTAAAGCTCAAGGTTATGATAACCGTGGTAGACTTAACTTATCTAGAAAAGAAGCACTACCTAAACCAAAAGCAAAAGAAGAAAACAGTAAAAAGAGTGAATAACAACTCTTTTTATTTGCTTAAACTTAAAAAAAATAATATAATTAATTTAAGATAGGAGCTAAAACAATGAAAACAGTAAAAATAATAAATAAGATCTTAGCCGGAATAATAATAGTAGCAGTATTTTTCTTAACAGTAGGTGTTGCATATTCATATTATTTAGCAAGATTAAATGATATTGAAACAGGTACAACAGTTACCGGGAATACTGGTAATTTAAAAATGGAATATGATGGAGGCCCAGAAATTATTGCAAATAACATAGCTCCATCAACAGATCCTTTTGCAACTAAAACCTTTACTGTAAAAGGTAATAATACTACAGCTATTCAGATGTATTATCAAATAAAAATAGTAGTTGCTGAAAATACATTTTCAGAAGATGCAATCACTTATACATTAACTGGAATTAATACTGCAGCAAATGGTAATACTATTCCAGATATAACAACAAGAACACCAATAAATCAAGAATCATCATCACTAGGAATTGGAAACTATGATGGTAAAATAACTGATGGAGTCCATACTTATGAATTAAATATCTATTTTTATAAAACAGAAGATAACCAAATAGATGACTTAGGTAAAACATTTAAAGCTCATCTACTTCTAGAAAATTATATACCACCTAAACTAGGCGATGCAATTCTAGCCCAAGGCGGCGGAGCCTCAGCAATAGAGGAAAAAGATGGTCCTGACTTTAGTAAAATATCAACATCAGAAGATACGGGTTTGTATTCAGCTGAAGATGAATACGGAACCTCGTATTATTATCGAGGAGAAAAAACAGAACTCAACAATAACCTAATCTGGGGAGGTTTCCAGTGGAAGATAGTTAGAATCAATGGTGATGGGTCAATAAGACTTTTATATAATGGAACAGAGGCACAGTTTAATACAAATGGAGAAGTAAACGATACTGGAGAAGCTACCCAAATAGAAGGAACTCATGCTTGGAATGAAACAAATTATAACGATGCAAAATATGTCGGATATATGTATGGAGGTGCAAATGGAAGTGCATCATCTGAAAGATTCGGAACAACTTCTGTATCAGCCACCTTCAATCAAACCAATACCAATATAAAAACAATACTAGATAATTGGTATAAGATTAACATATTTGATAAAGGCTTAGGATCCCAGGTAGCAGATAATCTATTTTGTAATGACCGCCAACTTCGAAGCGATCCAGGGGTAGGAGGAGAAGCAACAGGTACTGGTATAGGAACTAGTACGACCTATTACGCCGCATATTATCGACTATACACAAAGAAAACCCCAACTTTAAAATGTGGATTACAAAATGATCAATTTACCACCAGTGTAGATGGAGAAGTAGGTAATGGAGCTCTTACTAATCCAGTGGGGTTGTTAACAGCAGATGAAGCATCAATGGCAGGATTAGTATATGGAACAGGTAATAGTACAAATTATTTATACACCAATCAGAATTGGTGGTCGTTTTCGCCATACTACATGGACTCGGGTGGGAATGCGATCGGGTGGCGCGTTAATTCGTCTGGTAATCTGGGCTACAGCGTCGTGTACGGCGCCCTCGGGGCGCGTCCGTCAGTTTCTCTTATATCAGCGACAAGAATATCCGGTGAGGGTAGTGCAATCAATCCATTCACAGTAATTGCTGTAGAGTAGAATAATAGATGTCGCAGACTCTTATCTCTGAGGAAATCGACCCGGAAACCCTTCCGGGGAGAAAAAATGAGAAGATAAAAGAATTATAATAATTGAAAGAAAAAGATTATAACCGTAATATTGAGACGCGTAGGCACTACGTAGCGTCCAATATTACAGCACTAAGGCAAAGATTTCTTTACTACTTTCTTATAAAAGAAAGTAGTATTAACACTTTTAACAATCGAAATAAATATTTCCACGAATTTTTTTATTTTAAGGAGTAGATAAGTATAGAAAAATATAATAATTTTATTAATAATTTATTTTTATTAAAAGATGATAAGTATAGAGAGTTTTCTAATAAGCTTGTTCTTAATTCTAAAGAGAAGATTGGCGTAAAGATACCAGTACTTAGAAAGATAGCTAAAGAAATAGATAATCTTGATGAGTTTATTTCATATTATCAAGGTAGATATTTTGAAGAAACGATGGTTTTAGGTCTTACTTTAGGTTATTTAAAAGATAAAAAGTTGCTTGCCGGATATTTAATGTTTTATGCCGGAGAGATAACTGATTGGTCATTATGTGATACTCCTGCGAGTAATATGAAATTAATTAAAAAAAATAATGAATATTTTATTGGATATATTAATGATTTAATTAATACAGGTGAAGAATTTAAAATAAGATTTGGTCTTATATTACTACTTAGTCATTATGTAAATGATAATTATATAGATTATATATTAGATAAATGCATCAGCCTTAAAAGTAATATGTATTATGTTAATATGGCAATATCTTGGTTATTATGTGAGTGTTATATTAAGTATAAAGATAAGACTGATAAATATATTAGTTCTCTATATTTAGATAAGTTTGTTTTAAATAAAACGATATCTAAAATATGTGATTCTTATCGAGTAAGTATTAGTGATAAAGCAAGCTTAAAAAAAAGAAAAGTTTAATTCTTTTCTTTAAAGTGAGTGTAAAAAGTAAATATTAATATTATTATAAGTGAAGTAAATATAACGACCATAAAGGCAGCAGTTAAGTATTTTATAATATCTAACATGACAACATTTGCGTAATATATATCGGTTATATGCATTAAGGGTACCATGAACATGGTATCAATGATAAAGGCTATAAATATAGAAAGACAGTAACTTAAATATTTATTAGTATATTCTTTTAATGCTTCATAAATAGAAATTAAAATAGTATGTGAAAAATAATAAGTTATTATAATTCCAATAATATTTAAATTAGGATAATGAATAATAATGTTTTTTATATTTATACTATTTGGTGTAAATATAAGTTTTAACGCACTATCTATATGTTCTGTATCTATGTTTCCTGAAATACTTGATAATATTGTAATAATTAATATAAATATAAACATTGCTTTAGTACTTATTTTTATTAAATTTTTAGCGTCTTTTAATTTAGACCAGTTGATTATTAGAACTGGGAATAAAAAGGTAAAAGAGTATATAAATAAAGAAATAGAGACACTTAAACTAGGTGCTAAATAAATATATTTATCTTTAAATATAATTGCTAAACTTAAAAAAAATATATGTATCACACTAAGTGTTAAAGGACCCTTTTTCATCTTCTTCACCCTAGTATAAATATACACTGGATTATTTAGGTTGTCAAACTAAATAATTGGGGCTAGGTTTTATTTGTTTTTTGTGTTATATTTAAGTTAGAAAATTACACAATAAAGTAAGGAGCGAGTTATGAAAAAGATATTAATATTATTATTAACTATTATATTTATGCCAATTAATGGAAATGCTTTAGCAGTATCTGAAACTTTTGAGGTTGGAGATAGAGTTAAAGTGTTAGTGTCTGAGGCAAGCGAGCCGGTTGGCCATGAGTTTTTTGTTATTAGACCAAGTATTGCAAATGATCCATATGTTTGGCTACTTTTAAATGAGAATGTTATGGATAAGTATGGTAACGCAATAACTGTTTTTGATGAGAGAATACCAGATGAACATGAAGATTTAACTATTTGGGAAAAAACCATTGCGTATGAAGTTTTACAACAAGCAACGGAGTCATGGCGCCCACGCGCTGAGGTTGTCAGACTTCTTCAAGCCCAAGATTTGGTTGATTTAGGCTTACCTAAAAATACGGAAACTGGAGAGTATGAGATAATGGGGAATCGTAAATATCTTGCCCCGATTTCATTATCAGCAGGATACCCAAATATGGAAAAACCAAGTAGTGCCTATAATTTCTGGACGGAAATTTATGATGAATCGGCTGAAGAAACTTCAGTATTTGCCGTTATTTTAAATGAAGATTATGCAGGAGATACACTTACACCTTTAGCGTACATCCGATCACATGAAATAACTTCTATAACTGATAACTATGAATTTGTTTTAAGACCAGTTATTAAAATTCATAAACAATATATAGATTGCTTTGTAGATGCGACAACTACCGTATCTAGTCCACCAACAGCAGAGGTTAAAATTCCTTTTGAAGTAGTTGGCTTAACCGTAGTTGCAGTTGCTGCTTACTTACTTATTAGAAAAAAAGAAATCTTTAATAGAATTTAAGGCTAATGCCTTTTTTTTCTGAGATAAATATTATATAATAAGAAAGAAAGTAGGAGAGTATGAAAAGAATTATTATCTCATTTACAGCAGTATTATTAACTTTCATTGGCGTTACTTTTGCAGTGTCGGCAATTCTTTTAAATAGTGATAAGATTTTAAATAGTTTTAGTATTATAAGTGTTGATAATATTGCTCATACTTTTAATATAAATTTTGAAAAAGTTGGTGCAGCTAGTTATTATGATGTTGTTGTTTATAATGATTTAAATATAGAAGTCTATTCTAAAAATGTCAATAAAACAAATGTGCTTATTGATTTGGAAATGATTAAATATAATGAAGAATATAAAATAGTTATTTATGCTTACGATAAACTTGGTGATAGTATTAGTAATAATAATCCCTATGCTTTTACTTATCTAGAGCCAACCTTTAGCTTAGAAAATGATATAATCCTTGTTGATAATGAAGATTATGAACTTTTAATTGATGGAGATATAAATAAAAAAAATTATTTAATTAGGTTGTCAGATAATGGTTATAAGTTAGAAGAACAAAAACTTTCAGGTAATACTTATATTATTGATAATAAGTATTATACTGGTTTAAAACAAAAGCTTGAGGTTGAAATAATTGATGGAGCAGTACCAATTGCTAAAATGTCTTTATATAATAAGATAAGCCCAGTAAGTGATATTATTATAAATACACCAACTACTGGTGATATTCTTGATTATAATGATATTACTTTAACTTATACAGGTGGGGATAATGCAACTAGTTATCTTCTGGAAATATATAAGGGCAATAGGTTAATTAAAGATACTATTGTTAAGAAAAACAAGTGTATAATATCTTCTAGTCTTTTAGAGAAAACAGAAGAATATACAATTAAGATTAAAGCTTTATATAAAGAATATAAAGAGTATACAAAAGAGACTAGTGTATCTTTTACAATGAATGAAAAAGATACTTTAAAACCAGTTTATATTGATTATTATCCTAAATATATTAAAGCTGGGACTGAAGTTGCTTTGCACAATCCTAATAAGGATGGTACTATTTATTATACAGTTGATGGAAGTGATCCAATAACTAGCGGAAATAAATATCGAAGTAGTATTACTATAAATGATAATATGACTTTAAAAGCAGTAGTGATGGAGCCAAATAAAAATAATAGTATTATCAGCGAGTTTGATTTTAATGTTGGTACTAAGAAAAAATACTCGGTTTATTTAAGTCCGTCTAATCAAGATGGTAATTTAGGAGTAGCAAGTACTGGTTATGCTAATGAGGCAAAAGAGATGAATGATTTAACTGATTATTTGGAGAAAAGATTAAAAGACGCTGGTGTTATTGTTTATCGAAATAGTCCACTAGGTAATATTAATTTATGGATCAGTGATTCACGTTATTATGGAGTAGATCTTCATTTAGCAATTCATTCTAATGCGAGTGTTAATCATGATAAATATGGAATTGAGACTTGGATAAATGAGGAATCTAGTAAAACATATAGTTTAGCAAACTTAATTCAAAATGCTCTGCTTGGCATATATTATAATGAAGCAGAGGAGGCAAATAGAGGAGTTAAGTATGCGGGTGGTGCTTTAGGTGAGGTGAGTGATGCAGTTCCGTTTGGAGTATTACTTGAAATAGCTCACCATGATAATGTTAAAGATGCTGCATGGATAATGCAAAATAAAGAGCTTATTGCTAATAAGATAGCAGATACAATATTAAAATATTTTGACATCAATTGACGAATATCTTTACTTATTTATAATAGTTATTATTATAAGAGTAGGTGATGATGGTGGAAGAAATATATAATGAACTACTTGATAATTTACTTGTTTTTACATTAAATTATAGAGAAATAGAAATTTTGACAAAATTAGATAAGTGAGGTCATATCTTGACAAAATCATCTAATAATAATACAATATATGAAGTAAGAAGGTTGGTTATATTATGATGAATGATAAATTGTTTTTAACTCCTCAAGAAATTTTACAAAAAGATTTTAAAATTGATGCTAGAGGATATAGAATGCAAGAAGTTGATAAATATCTTGATATGATAATCAGAGATTATACTGAGTTCTTACAAGCAATTAAAAAATTAGAACAAGATAACATTAATTTAATTGAAGATAATAAAAAGCTTCAAGCTGAGTATCGAAAATTAAAAACTAGTATTTCTCTTCACCAAGATGAAAGACCTAGTAATGTTACAACTGTTGATCTTTTGAAAAGAATTAGTTCACTAGAAAAAATAGTTTATGGAAGAGATGAATAATATCTTGGTAAATGCTGCATTATTAATGTAGAGGAAAGTCCATACTCGCAAAGTCTGAGATGACTTTAGTGTTTGCGCTAAGGGAAAAAATAACCTTAGGTAGCGTTTAGCTAACGGCTTTGAAATAACCTGTTAAATGGTTAGATTAGATGTAAAAGTGCCAAAGAGACGAGTATACTTGGAAACAAGTATAGTGGAACGTGGTAAACCCCGCAAGC
Source organism: Bacilli bacterium (assembly GCA_028709545.1). Lineage (GTDB taxonomy): Bacteria > Bacillota_I > Bacilli_A > RF39 > UBA660 > DUUS01. The sequence continues at coordinate 18,973 of JAQVWT010000005.1, read as the reverse complement.
GAGAAACCCAAATTTTGGTAGGGGAATCTTTCAAAGTAAAATGAAACTGCGAAAGAAGCTTTATCTAAAGCTAGATAAATGTTTACCGCCTTATGAAAATAAGGTACAGAATATGGCTTATAAGATATTATTTTTTATTTCTTAAAAAGGAGTGATAAGTACTTGACTGAGATAAGTGAAGTGCTAAAAGGCACGAGAGAGTCATCGGGAGTTAGTCTTGATGAGGTTAGCAAAGATTTAGAAATACCGCTCCTCGTACTTGAGCAAATTGAAGAAGGTAATACGGGGGCTTTTAAAGATATTTTTGCACTTAAAGAACATATTAGTGATTATGCAAAATATTTAGGATTGGATCCTACTGAAGTAATTGATGAATTTAATGAATATATGTTTGAAATTACTTCAAAAATTCCAATGAAGGAAATTGAAAAAGCAGCACGTGAAAAAGCTGAGGCAGAAGAAAATGAAGAAAGAGTTGCCTCACCTTATACAAAATCTGCACCTAAAAGTAGTGATAAACAGTTTGTATTAATGTTGTTATTAATAATAGTATTAGTGATTTTAGCCGTAATTTGGAGTGTTAAACAAATTACTGTAGGAAATGTAACGACTAATATTATGAGTTATTTTAATTAGGAGGATGTATGAATTTACCAAATAAGATTACGATAGGAAGAATGATTTTAGCTGTTATAGTGATTATTTTATTAGTTTTTCCTTTTTATCAAATAGGAGTAGAATTTCCAAAATATTTAGTAGCTGGGAAAATCATCATAGATTTAAAATATATAATAGCAGGAATTTTATTTATTATAGCTTCAATTACTGACTTCTTAGATGGAAGTATAGCCCGCAAGTGCAATATTGTTACGGACTTTGGTAAAGTAATGGATGCTATTGCTGATAAGGTACTAGTAAATGGCGTATTAATAGCACTTGCTTATGATGGTTTATTGCCTGTTATAGTGCCAATTGTAATTGTGACAAGAGATATAGCAGTTGATTCAATTAAGATGGTAGCAGGGTCTAAAAATGCTGCAGTTGGAGCATCTATTTGGGGAAAGGTTAAAACTATTTTTATGATGGTTGGGATTTCAATGATATTTTTCTCAAACTTACCATTAGAATTATTAAATATCTCGCTTGGGAATTATTTAGTATTTATTGCAACTATTCTTTCAGTATTTTCTGGAGTGCAGTATTTTATTTTAAATAAGAAGTATTTAACTGAATAAGCAACTGGTAGCTAGTTGTTTTTTTATATAATAATACATTTTCAGTAAAATTTATAAAAACATATTTTACTTTAATGCAAATCCTTTACTTTAGAAGTTACCTTTGCTATAATACAAATACAGATTTAAGTGGGCAAAACATCCCGCTTTTATTATTGCTTTAGGAGGATATATGCAAGAGAGTTTAGAAAAAATAAAAAAAGGAATTGAAAGTAAATTAGTTGATCAAAAAATCATCGTTGATAAAATAGAGTTTGTTAAAGAAAATAAATATAAATTTTTAAAGATTACTTTAGACAAAGTCGGTGGTCTTGATTTAGATGCAGTAACAAGTGCAACTAAGATAATAAATCCACTCATTGATGAGTATGATTTAATAGAAGAAGAATATATATTAGATATTTCCAGTAAAGAAAGAGGTTAAGAGATGGATACAAAAGAATTTATTAAGGCAGTTAAAAATATTTCTCAAGAAAAAGGGATTAATGAAGATATAGTTTTTGAAAGTATGGAGCAAGCGTTAATGACTGCTTATAAGAAAAACTTTGATTCTAAGACTAATGTTAAAGTAGATATTAATAGAGAAACTGGAGATATTAAAGTTTATTCTTATTTAGTAGTTGTCGATGATTATATTGATGGAGAAGAAACTGTTGATGAAGAAGGTAATATTACTTATTTAGAACCAGAAATAAATGAAGATGCTCAAATACTACTTGAAGATGCTCAAAAACTTGTAGCAAATATTAAAATCGGTGAGACAATTGAAGAAGAAGTGACGCCGAAAGATTTTGGCAGAGTAGCAGCATCAACTGCTAAACAAGTTTTAACCCAGAAGATTAGAGATGCTGAAAAGTTAAGTATAATTGAAGAGTTTTCAAATAAACAAGATGAAATAATGCTAGGTATGCTGGCAATGGAAGATAATAGAAATTATTATATCGATCTAGGTAGAACAAGAGGAATACTACCTAAAACCGAAATGATACCAGGAGAAGAAGTAAAAATGGGGACTTCAATTAAAGTATATTTACAAAAAATCGAAGAAACTCCTAAAGGACCACTTATCTTATGTTCTAGAAAACATAATAATTTTGTTAAAAGATTATTTGAACAAGAAATACCAGAACTTGCCGATGGAGTAATACAACTTTATGGCGTTGCTAGAGAAGCAGGGGTAAGAAGTAAAGTAGCTGTAAATACCGATCAAGAAAGAATTGATCCGATTGGAACGTGTATTGGTGAGCGAGGCTCAAGAATATCTAGTATTTTAAAAGAATTAAATGGTGAAAAAATAGATTTAATTCTTTATAGTGAAGATAACAGCGAATATATTGCTAATGCATTATCACCAGCTAAAGGTGTTATTGTAAATATCATCGATGATACAAAAACAAGAGAAGCTTTAGCAATTGTTGATGAAGATAACTTACCACTGGCAATTGGTAAAAAAGGAATAAATATTAAACTTGCAAGTAGACTTACGAAGTTTCATATTACCGTTAAAACTTTAAAGCAAATTACTGAAGAAGGAAATGAAGATTAGTGAAAAAAATTCCCATGAGAATGTGCGTTGTTACAAAAGAAAAATTACCTAAAAAAGAATTAATTAGGATTGTAAATTATGAAAATGAAATAAAAATTGATGTAACTGGCAAACTAAATGGTAAAGGATGCTATTTAAAAAAAGATAGTGAAGTAATAAATAAAGCAAAAAATATTAAAGTATTAAATCAAGTATTTGCAACTGAAGTTGATACTATAATATATGATGAATTATTAAAGATTATAGATTAAGAAAGGCGGTGCTCTTAAATGAGTATACAAGAATATGCAGCGGAGATGGGCTATACAGTTCAAGAAGTGCTAGGAAAATGCAATGAACTGGGAATTAAAAAAACTGAAGGCAGTGATATTTTAGATGATGATGATATTATTGTTTTAGATAATTCTATGAACCTTATCAGCACCGATACGGATGCAACCCATGAAGATAATGATGTACTAGATGATGCTGTTGAAGAAATATTAAAAGAATCGAATTTTATTAAAGAAGATACTGAAAGAAAACAAAAATTAAAAAAGAAATCTACAGTTAAAGAATCAAGTGATTATACAAAGAAAAGAAAAGCGATGTATAAAAACAAAATTAAACTAATGGGAAATGTCGATGATAGCAGTAATATTATTCTTTATAAAGAAGGAATGACTGTTAAAGATTTTGCTGATAGTTTAGAAGTAAATAGTGCGGATATAATAAAAAAATTAATTGGTTTAGGACTAATGCTTAATCAAAATCAAGTACTTGATTTTGAAACAGCAGAAATACTAGTTGTTGATTATAAAAAAGTACTTAAAAAAGAAGAAAGTCAAGACATTTCTAATTTTGAAGAATATGAAATTATTGATAGTGATGAAGATTTAGTTAAAAGACCACCAGTTATAACGGTTATGGGCCATGTAGATCATGGAAAAACCACACTTCTTGATTATATTAGATGTGCAAGTGTGGCATCATGTGAAGCCGGAGGAATTACTCAAGCAATTGGTGCTTACCAAACTACTTATAATAATGAAAAGTTAACATTTATCGATACACCAGGTCATGCGGCATTTACAGAAATGCGGGCAAGAGGGGCAAGTGTAACTGATATTGTTATTATAATTGTTGCAGCCGATGATGGGGTAATGCCTCAAACAAAAGAAGCAATCGAGCATGCACTTTCAGCTGAAGTGCCAATTGTGGTTGCCGTTAATAAAATCGATAAAAAAGAGGCAAATCCTGATAAAGTTATGCAAGAGCTTGCTGCTCTTAATTTAAATCCCGAGGCATGGGGCGGAGATATTCCCTTTGTTAATATCAGCGCTCATACAGGAGAAGGTATCGACAAACTTTTAGAAACACTTTTAGTCATTGCAGAAGTTGGTGAGCTTAAAGCTAATCCCAATCGCTATGCAGTTGGAACTGTTATTGAATCGCGTATTGATAAAAATGTTGGTGGAGTAGCAACACTACTGATTCAAAACGGAACATTAAGACTTGGAGATCCTGTTGTCGTTGGAACAACTCATGGTAGAGTAAGAACCTTAAAAGATGATCAGGGTAAAGATATTGTTGAAGCAGGCCCTTCAACACCGGTTGAAATCACTGGACTAAATGCAAATCCAGAAGCTGGAGATAAATTTATGGCTTTTGAACTTGAAAAATCAGCTCGAGAAGTTGCTGAGAAGAGACTCGTTCAATGTAAAGAAAAAAAATGTCAAAATATTCCTTTAACTTTTGAAGATATGTTTGAAAAAATAAAGTGTGGCGTAAAAGAAATAAATGTTGTTTTAAAATGTGATGTTAGAGGCTCGGAAGAAGCCGTTAAAAATGCTCTAGAAAGAATCGATATAGAAGGGTCAAGAATCAAAGTAATAAGATCTGGCATTGGAACGATTACGGAAAGTGATATTGTTCTAGCCAATGCATCTGATGCTCTTGTGATTGGTTTTAATGTATCTCCTTCTTCTATTACTAAAGATGTGGCTAAGGAATACAATGTAGAAATTAGATTGTACCAAGTTATTTATAAACTAGTAGAAGAGATGGAGCTGGCAATGAAAGGTTTACTTGATCCAGAATTTGAAGAAAAAATAATAGGAACTGCTGAAGTTCGTCAATTATTTAAATTTAGTAAAGTTGGAAATATTGCTGGAGTTATGGTAACAAGCGGATTAATTAAAAATAATTCTAAGGTAAGAATCATCAGAGACGGAGTTATAATTCATGATGGTAAAATTTCTTCTGTTCAAAGAGAGAAAGACACTGTTAAAGAAGTAAAACAAGGTTTTGAATGTGGAATAACTCTTGAAAATTATAATGACATTAAAGAAAAAGATATTTTTGAAACTTATGAAAAGGTAGAAATAAAGAAATGAGTAAAATCAAAACAGAACGGATAGGTTCACAAATTGTAAAAGAATTATCAGAAATTATTTTAGAAAAAGCTAAATCAGAAATACTTAATAAAATAACTATTACTGCCGCTGATGTAACTTCTGATTTAGGCTTAGCTAAAATATATTATACTTATTTAAGTGAATATGATAAAAAAGAGGTTCAAGATGAACTAGATAAAGCAAGCTCTTTTTTAAGAACAGAACTTGCTGAGCGTATGGATATTAGACATACACCAAACTTGCGATTTATTTTTGATGAGTCGATAGAGTATGGTGCTAATATTGAAAAAATACTTGCCGATATAAATAAATAATCGTTTAGGGGGATATTATGATTTTTATTAAAAACATTGAAAAAACGGACTATGAAGAACTACTTGAAATGTATTATGATTATTATAAACAAGTTTTAGGAACAGATTGGACTAGTAAAATCCCAATAACTAAAATAAGAGAGTTTTTGGATTTTAATAAAGATTTTGCTGAGAAGCAAACTGCTGAAGCAGTTTCGGATATTATTCCTAAGAATATGATTGATAAAAGAGTCTTAGGATTATATATAGAAGAGGATATAATCGGTTTTGCATGCGTTGGAATTTTTGCTGACAATGTTGGGGGAATATATAGTATTTATATAAAACCAGAGTATCGTAAGAAGTTTATAATAAATTTCAAAGATAACAAATCAGCATCTGAATACTTACTAGAAGGCGTAAGAGAGTACTTCTTAACAAATGATATAGATACAGTTGAACTTGAAGTTCCTCATACTATTGGGGCATTAAAAAAGGTTGTTGAAAAAACCGACTTTATACCTCAAGCACAGTACAATGATGCAACTAAATATAGTGGAAAAATAAAGAAGGGTAGATAAAATGAATGGTGCGATAGTTATCAACAAACCAGTGGGTATTACTAGTAGAGATGTAGTAAATAGATTAAATCAAATCTTAGAAACAAAAGAAATAGGCCATACAGGCACATTAGACCCTATGGCAACTGGGGTTCTAGTTTGTTTAGTTGGCAAGGCTACTAAACTATCAAATATTTTAACTAGCCAAAATAAAGAATATATTGCCACCTTTAAACTAGGCATATTAACTGACACTTTAGATATAACTGGTAAAATAATAACTAATAAAAAAGTAAGTATTAAAGAATCAGAAATTAAGAAGATATTAAAATCATATATTAAAACATATAACCAAGAAGTACCTATTTATTCAGCAGTTAAAGTTGATGGTAAAAAATTATATGAATATGCTAGAAACAATGAGGAAGTAGAGCTTCCTAAAAGAGATGTGACTATATATGATATAGAACTTTTATCTATTAAAGATGATATTATTAAAATTAAAACTAAAGTATCTAAAGGAACCTACATCCGCAGTTTAGTTAGAGATATTGGAGCCTCACTTGGAACAGTAGCCACCCTTACTGAACTTGAAAGAACATCCTTAGGTAGCTTTAATATAGAAAATGCAGCATCTTTAGATGATGTTTTATATAATAAACATTATTTATATAGTGTAGTTGAGATATTAAAAGACTATCCTCAAGAAGAAATAGATCCAGAAATGCTATATAAAGTTAAAAATGGTCAAATATTAGATAGAGAAATAAAAGATTATATTTTATTTGTCGTCGGTAATAAAGAAATAGCTCTTTATCAAAAGTATGATAAAGATCCTGAGAAAATCAAACCAGCAGTAATGTTTTATTAATAACTGCTGGTTTTGTTTTCCTAAAACACTCAATGAAAGTTTCCTAAAACACTCAATGAAAGTTTCCTAAAACGCTCAATGAAAGTTTCCTAAAACACTCAATTATTTGCAATGTCACATCTTTTATAGTATAATATTTTAAATGGAGGTCCTAAAAATGAAATATTTAAAAAGAATATCTGATGAAATGCTAGAAAAAAAATTGAAAATATTTGGAGGAGTATTAATTACCGGAGCTAAATTTGTTGGCAAATCAACAAGTGCCAAGCAATTTGCTCAAACTGTAATTGAATTTCAAGATCCAGTAAAAAAAGAATTTTATAAGTTTCAAGTAAATAATAGCCCACAAACATTATTGGAAAGTGAAAATCCAATTCTTTTTGATGAGTGGCAAGACAACTATTCGATTTGGGATACTATCCGTCATGATATAGATAAAAAAGGTGAAAACGGATTATATCTTCTTACGGGGTCTGTTAATATAAACAGAGATAAAGTAATGCATACTGGTACAGGCAGAATAGCAACCTTAAAAATGAGACCAATGTCATTATATGAAAGCGGAGATTCAGATGGGAAAGTATCTTTGCAAAAACTTTTCTCAGGAAATCATAAAATTTTTGCTCAGTGTGATCTTTCTTTAGAAAAAATATTATATTTAATAATAAGAGGAGGGTTTCCTAAAACTATAGATTATAGTGAAGAAGATGCCGTCTTATTTATGAATGATTATTATAATTCTTTAATAAATGAACGTATCGTGACTATTGATGGAGTAAAAAGAGATCCGTCTAAAATGAATGCTCTATTAAAATCTTATTCTAGAAATATTGCAACATATGCAAGTGATGTAACTATAATGGAAGATATGGTAAATGAAGGAATAGAAATTAGTAGTAATACATTTAGTGATTATAAAAATACTTTAGAAAAATTATTTATAATTGAAAATATTACTTCATGGCCAACTTCAATTAGAAGTAAAACAGCGCTTAGAAAAAGTGATAAAAAGTTGTTAGTTGATACTTCACTAGTATGTTCTTCTTTAAGATTAACAAGCACAAAAATATTAACTGATTTTAATTATTTTGGTTTCTTATTTGAAGCATTAGCTTTACGAGATTTAAGGATATATATAGATAGTATTGATGGTAATATATTTAGTTATAGAGAAGAAAAAGGTTATGAAGTCGATGCGATTTTAGAGTTAAATGATGGTAGATGGGGAGCAGTAGAAGTAAAACTTGGCGAAGAAAAAGTTGATGAAGCAGCAGCTAATTTACTTGAATTAAAAAATAAAATTAATACTGATATAAAAGGTAAACCAGCATTTTTAATGGTTCTTTACGGTGGACAAAACTCATATCAAAGATCAGATGGAGTATTAGTAGTATCAATCGCGAATTTAAAAAAATAATTTTAGTATTTATCATTAAAATTTTAGATATAAGAAGCAGATTTGTTTTCTCAAAAGCTGCTTTTTTATTTTTAATTATTTTAAAGGAAAATAGAAATAAGTTGTGTACATATATTATAAAGAGTAAAGTGGATGGGAAAATTTGAAAAGTCATTCCATTTATATTTAAAAGATGATATACTTTTTATAGATATAAAAGTAGAGAGGAGCTTATTATGTTTAATATATATAATCGTAGATATACTGGGAATAAACGCAAGTTAATGGATTGGATCGAAACCCTTATAACTAAGCATTGTAAGGGCTGCAAATCTTTTTTTGACGTTTTTGCTGGGACTGGCTCTGTTACAAATTATTTAATAGAAAAATATGATGATTATGTACTTAATGATTTTTTGTATTCTAATGAAATAATATTTAATGGCTTCTTTTTACAAGAAGATTATGATGGAGAAAAACTAAAAAAATATTTCGAAAAATTTAACGAATTAAAGGCTACAGATGATAATTATGTTTCAATTAATTTTGGTGATAAATATTTTTCAAACAATGATGCAAGAGTAATCGGAGATATAAGACAGAACATAGAAGATGATTATATAAATAAAAAGATTAATTATAAAGAGTATGCTATCTTAATTAGTTCACTCTTATATTCTCTTGACAAAATTTCAAACACAGTAGGGCATTATGAGGCCTATATAAAGACAGATGCAATTAAAGATAAATTTAGATTTGAATTAATAAAACCTATAAAATTAAAAGAAAATCAATCAATTAAAATATATCGTAAAGATTCTAATAAACTTTCAAAAAATATAAAAACAGATATTGCCTTTATTGATCCACCATATAATAGTAGACAATACAGTAGATTTTATCATGTATTAGAGACAATAGTTAAATGGGATAAACCAGAGTTATATGGAACTGCCCTTAAACCAAAAGAAGAAAACATGTCTGAATATTGTAAAAGTAATGCATCTAAGGCTTTTGAAGAACTGATAAATAATATAAATGCTAAATACATTGTTGTAACTTATAATAATACTTATACGTCAAAAAGCAGCTCTTCTCAAAATAAGATATCATTAGAACAAATTAAGGAAATATTATCAAAAAAGGGTAAAACGAAAGTGTTTGAAAAACCCTATAAGGCTTTTAATGCTGGAAAAACAAATTTAAATAATCATAAAGAATATGTATTTATTACTGAAGTTGAAAAAAATAAAGAAAATTTAATTCGCTCACCATTTTTTTATGTTGGCGATAAGTATAAATTAATGCCTCAATTAAAAGAATTATTTCCTCAAAAAATTAATAGATATATAGAACCGTTTGTTGGTGGAGGGAGTTCTTTTCTAAATACAGTTGCCGATGAATATCTTCTTAATGATTTAAATGAGTCAATAATAAAACTTCATAAAGAATTTTTGAAATATCGATATAAAAAGGATAAATTATTAAAAAAATTATATGAATTAATAGAAAATTATAATTTAACTTGTTCATATAAAGGAATCACAGTTCCCGAAAAATTAAAAAAACAATATCCTAAAACTTATTATGCTAAATATAATAAAGAGGCATACTATAACCTAAGAGCCGACTATAATTTAAATAAAAAAGATATGTTAAGGTTATATTTACTACTTATTTATGGTTTTAATCATATGATAAGATTTAACTCTAAAAATGATTTTAATTTACCAGTGGGTAATGTAGATTTTAATAAAAATGTTTACAACGCGCTTATAAATTACATAACATTTATAGAAAATAAGAATATAATTTTTTATAATAAAGATTATAAAAAATTTATAAATGATATCGAATTTAAAGAAGGGGACTTTGTATTTTTAGATCCACCTTATTTAGTTTCTTCGTGTGAATATAATAAAATGTGGGATGATGCTAAAGATAAAGAACTATTTGATTTACTAGATGAATTAAATAGTAAAGGTGTAAAATTTGGAATAACTAATTTAATTTATCATAAAGGTAATACTAATCATTATTTTAATCAGTGGTGTAAAAAGTATAAAGTCTATAATATAAATAGTAATTATATTAGTTTTAATGATAATACAATTAAAAACAATTCAAAGGAAGTATATGTTACAAATTATGAAAAGTGAGAAAAAAGCGATAAAGAAACCATTATCATTTTCAACGACCATGAGAAATCCCAATCGAATTGCTAATTTTTTAACATGTTTGCTTCCATTTGAAAATCAAATTTTAAGTGATCAATTAATAATGAAAATAGTAGAAAAAGTTATTTATAACAAACTTTATTGGACTAGATATGAAAAAAGAAATGATATATATAGAAACATTTATGATTCTGAGGATTTGTTTTTCACTTCAAAACAAGTAAAAGATATTATAATAAATAGCCCTCAAAACCATAAAGAATTTGGATTTAATAAAGGATGGCCTTCAAGATTTGATACTTGGTTTAAACTACCTATGGAATTTGGATTTGTTTATTACAAGATGAATGAACCTTTAAAAATATCAAATACTGGTCATATGTTGATAGATGCTTTTAATGAGGATGAACAAATTAATCAGTTGAAAATTCAAAATGTTTTTTTAAACTCATTAATGAAATATCAAACAAATAATCCTTTTAGAAAAAACGCTAATAACAATATCCCATTAATTTTACTTCTTCAAGTTATAAAATTGTTAAAGCAAGAAGATGATGCATCTGCTGGCATCTTCAGACAAGAATTAAGTTTATTTATCTGCTGGAACAATAATGATGCTAGTGAGCTTTGCAAATTAATTAAACAAATAAGAGCGACTCAAGGTTTTAACTACAGTGATGAATATATATATGATATATGTTTAGGGATACTTGGTGCGGATGAAACACAGAAAAAGAGATTTAAAATCAATCAAATATGTGGTGAAGCAGTTGATGAATTTATTAGAAAAATGCAGATTACAGGGATTTTCTCTTTAAGAGGAAATGGTAGATTTTTAGATATAAACTCATTTGAAAAAGAAAAAATAGATTATATTTTAGAAAAATATACAGGTCCTATTAATTTTAAAAGCAAAGAACAATATTTTAATTATATGGGAGTAATCGATAGTAAGATATTATCATATGATGAGGAAAACGAAACGATTCAAGTAGATTTAAGACAAAAAAAGTTGCAGGAACTTGCAAATTTGCTGATATTACTAAAGAATTAAAACTATTATGCTCTACTAAAAAAGAAGAATCTAAAGATGAAATGTTTAGATATATAGGTGCGCCTACAAGATTAGAATTCTTAATAAGTATTGCTTTAACCCAAAGTTTTAAAAATTTAGAAATATTGCCTAATTATAGTGTAGATGATGAGGGGTTACCTAGGTTTACCGCAGGTGGAGGTATTGCTGATATTGTTTGTAAGAGTAAAGAAACATCGGATACTTTAATTGAGGTTACTTTAATGTGTGGGAGACATGATCAAGTTAATAATGAAATTATTCCTATAAAAAGACACTTAACAGAATATAAACAAAAAGTTAAAGAGGATACTTTTTCAATATTTCTTGCACCAAAAATTCATGTTGATGTTATTGAAGCAATAAAACTTTATAAGCATTTTAATAATATAGATATTATAGCTTTTGATATATTAGAGTTTTTAACTATTATAAAAGAAATTAGTAATTTAAATGAATTAGTTAATAATAATGATTCTAACTTGTAAAATAATTTGACAAAGTAGCAATAATTGCATATAATTCTATATAAGCAGCCGAAGATAGACGGTTAATAAAAAATTATTATAGAGAACTTACAGTTGGTGAAAAGTAAGTATAATATTTATTAATAGATCACTAATCTGATGCATTTTTCTCAAAAGAAAAATCGGTTACTCCCGTTATGAGTTAAAGAGCATGATATTCATGAATTAAGGTGGTACCACGGGTAAAACTCGTCCTTTAGTTTATGGATTTTTTATTTTTAGGAGGAAAACATGAAAAAATTTGAAGAATTAAGTAAAGAAAAGGTAAGCAAAGTTGAGTCTACATACTCAGATTATTGGGAAAAGAATGATATTTTTCAAAAATCAATTGATAATCGCAGCAAATATTTTGTTTTTTATGATGGACCGGCAACTGCGAATGGATATCCAGGACTTCACCATATGCTTGCTAAATTATTAAAAGATTCATTTTGTAAATATAAAACAATGAAAGGTTATAAAGTACTACGCAAGATTGGTTGGGATACCCATGGACTTCCAGTAGAACTAGAAGTTGAAAAAGAACTTGGCTTTACTGTAAAAAATGATATTGAAAAATATGGAATTGCTAAGTTTAATGAAAAATGCCGTGAAAGTGTTCTTCGTAATGAGGGATTATTTACTAAACTTACAACTAAAATGGGACAATTTATTGACCTTAAAAATCCTTATATAACTTATCATGATAATTATATAGAAACAGAGTGGTGGATTTTAAAGAAATTCTTTGATGAAGGTTTATTTTATGAAGGTCATAAAATACTTCCATATTGCCCAAGATGTGGAACTGGGCTTGCTAGTCATGAAGTTGCCCAAGGGTATAAAGATATAGCTGTTGATACAGTAATTGTTCCATTTAAATCTAAAGATTTAGATGCATATTTTTTAGTTTGGACAACTACTCCTTGGACACTTCTTGCCAATGTTGCCCTTTGTGTAAACCCAAATGAAGAATATGTTAAAGTAAAGTCTGGTGACTATAATTTTATTGTTGCTAAAAAATTAGTTGGAACTATATTAGGAGATGGAGAAGTAATTGAAACCTACTTAGGTAAAGACCTTGAATATAAAGAGTATCAGCAACTTTTACCATTTATAAAAACTGATAAGAAAGCTTTTTATGTTACTAATGATTCATTTGTTAGTATGGAAGATGGAACGGGAATTGTTCATATGGCTCCAGCTTTTGGTCAAGATGACTATGAGATCGGCAGGAAATATAATTTGCCAGTATTAAATCCCGTTGATGAGGCAGGGAAGTACAACGAAGGTCCATGGCAAGATATGTTAGTTTTTGATGCAGATATTGAAATCATTAAATATTTAAGAGAAAATGATAAATTATTTAAAAAACAAAGAATAAATCATAATTATCCCCATTGCTGGAGATGTGATAGTCCTCTTATATATTATTCTAAACCTAGTTATTATTTAGAAGTAACAAAAATTAAAGATAAAGTTATTGCTGAAAATAAAAAAGTAAACTGGTTTCCTGCTCATGTTGGTGAAAAACGTTTTGGTAACTGGCTTCTTAATATGAATGACTGGGCAATATCAAGAAATAGATACTGGGGAACGCCACTTCCATTATGGAGATGTGAATGCACACATGAAGAAATGATTGGATCAAGAGAAGAGCTTATAAAAAAAGCTACTACTAAAATTGATAATAATATTTCACTTCATAGACCATATATTGATGAAATATATTTAAAATGTTCTAAATGCTCTAAAGAGATGAAAAGAGTACCAGAAGTAATAGATTGCTGGTTTGATTCTGGCTCGATGCCATTTGCTCAGTATCATTATCCATTTGAAAATAAAGAACTTTTTGATACGCAGTTTCCAGCTGATTTCATTTGTGAAGGAATAGATCAAACACGAGGGTGGTTTTATACACTTATCTTAATATCAACATTTGTAACTGGCAAAGCTCCATATAAAAATGTCTTAGTAAATGATTTATTACTTGATGCTGAGGGTAAAAAAATGAGTAAAAGTAAAGGAAATGTTATCGAACCATTTGCCCTAATGGAAGAATATGGGGCAGATATAGTCAGATTTTATTTACCATATGCATCTCCGGTTTGGATGCCACTTAAATTTGACTATGAAGGGTTAAAAGAAGTTTATTCAAAATTCTTTAATCCTCTTAAAAATACTTATTCATTTTTCTCAATGTATGCTAATATTGATAATATTGATATAGATAAATGCGATGTTCCCGAAAAGAATCGCGAAGATATAGATAGATGGTTATTATCAAAATATAATACTTTAGTTAAAAATACAACAGATGCTTATGAAGTATATGATCTTCATAAGGTTGTAAAATATATAACTGAATTTGTATCAGAGGATTTATCTAACTGGTATATTAGAAGAAATAGAGATCGTTTTTGGGATAGTGGACTGAATAATTCTAAAAAATCTGTTTACATAACTACTTATGAAGTCTTAGTAGGACTATGTAAAATAGTCGCACCAATATCTCCGTTTATAACTGAAGAAATATATCGAAAATTAACTGGTTATGAATCAGTTCATTTAACTGATTTTCCTGAATATAATAAAGATTTAATCGATATCCCTCTAGAGAATAAAATGGATTTAGTAAGAAACTTAATTAGTATTGGTAGAAAAGTTAGAGAAGATGCTAAAATAAAGGTTCGTCAGCCTCTTTCTGAAATATTACTTGATGGTAAAAATAAAGATATAATCGGAGAATTAACCGAACTCATAAAAGAAGAACTTAATGTTAAAACAATTACTTATGTTAATAATTTAAATGATTATATGCATTTATCAGTAAAACCTAATTATAAAGAAGTCGGTAAAATATTCGGTCCAAAAATAAAAGATTTCGCTGCTGCTTTAGAGAGTTTAACAAATAGTGATATAACTAAACTTCAAAATGGCGAAGAGATTAAACTTGCTTTAAAGGGTGAAGAAATTTCAGTGACTGAGGCAATGATCGAAGTAAGAATATCATCTAAAGAAGGCTTAAATGTTGGTATGGAAGCCAGTAACTTTGTTATTTTAAATACCGAAGTAACTGACGAACTCTTATTAGAAGGCTTAGCAAGAGAACTTGTTAGTAAAATTCAAAATATCCGTAAAGAACTAGGTTTAGATTTAGTAGATCGAATTAATATTTATTATAACGCTGATGAAAAAATTACAGAAATGATTAACAAATTTGAAAATTATATTAAAGAAGAAACCTTAGGACTAAACATAACTTTAAAAGATGATTTAACTCAAACAACAAATATTAATGAACACCAAGTATTTATTGAAATAGAAAAAGCCAATATTTTATAGGCTTTTTTCTTTTGGTAAATCAGAGTTAGCATCTTTTTTAATATTATCTATTGAAGAAAAAGCTTCTTCAATTATTTCTTCGATAAAATATTTTTCTTCATCAAAATCTTCTGAATTTGAATTAAAATTAATTATTTCGTCAATAAGACGCTTTTCTTCATCGTGTTCTTTTGAACTTTCATTTAACTTTTCAATTTTGTTATCTAGAAATATCTTCATCATTTTTGCTTGTTGTCTAGAAAAGTATAATAATGAACTTTGGATTAATCCCTCACAAATTATACATCTTCCGTGTATTTCAGGACTTATTAGATCTTTGTCATCATACTCTTCTAATTCACCTAATCCTTGTACTAATAATAGTTCTCCGTGTAAATTTTTCATATCTTTAATTTTATCTTTTTCAGTTGTATTAAATTCCAAATCTTGATTAAATTTATTAGGAACACGACCAAAATTGTTTTTTAAATTTATTTCTTCAACTTTTTCATTTAAATATGATAGACATAACTTAGCCGAAATTAAATGATTTTTCATATCTTTATCTTCAACTTTACTAATCTGTTTTTCTAAAAAACTTATCATTCTAATATCTGTAGAATCATTTAATATTTTAATAAATCCATTTAAATTATCTTTTCTGTTAATTATTGATTCAAAACAAGAGTTGTAATCAACATTTACAATTCTATTATTAATTTGATTTTTAACTCGCATACTTATTAAATCTTCAACATCTGGTTTTATAATTAAGTCAATATTATTACAGTCTTGTAAATGGATGGTATCTTCAATAATATGTTTTACCAAGTGAATAACTTCACTAGGATTTTTAATAAAATAATCATATAGACTTTTTTCAGCAATACTTACTAAATTTAAAAAATCTACTGTCATTTTATATTCACTAGTTTTTTCCGTATTCATTAGTTCAAATTTTTTTAATAAATTATATATAGATAAAATTTGTTTAGCACTACTATATATATTTTCTATTTGTATTTTTGTTTTATCACTCATAAAAACCTCCTGATTTACGTCATATTGTATCACAGTTTTGGATTTAAATCCAAAAAAACTGAAATTTTCAGTTTTCTTATCTATTATAGTATTCTACAACTAATGATTCATTAATATCAGCGTTAAGCTCTGATCTTTCAGGTAATCTTATAAATGTACCGCTCATCTTTTTAGCATCGAAATCTACATAAGCGCATCTTGCTAAAGTTGATTCAAGTGCTTGTTTAATAGCTGGATGATTTAAAGATTTTTCTTTAACTGAAATTATTGACTCTGGTTTAACTGTATATGATGGAATATCAACGCTTGCACCATTAACTAAAATGTGACCATGATTAACTATTTGTCTAGCAGCACGTCTAGTGCTAGCTAGTCCCATACGATAAACAAGATTATCAAGTCTACTTTCAAGTAGTTTAAATAAGTTTTCACCAGTAATACCTGGCATCTTAGCTGCTTTTTCAAAAGTACGAGCAAATTGTTTTTCAGTAAGTCCATACATAAATCTTAACTTTTGTTTTTCTTGTAATTGAATTCCATATTCGCTAGATTTTTTACGTCTGCTTGTTCCGTGAATTCCTGGAGCATATGGTTTTCTACTTAATTCTTTACCATTTTCTAGAGTACTAAAACCAAGTCTTCGACTTTTACGATAAACTGGTCCTGTATATCTTGACATAATATATCTCCTTTCTTTGCTTTAAAAGGATAACCTTCTTAAACGTGTAGGGTGTTACTCATCTTTTTCCCTTAGGCAGTATAAGTTACTAAAGTTATTTCAGATAAACACATTACTTGCTTAAAATTAAAGGTCCTGCCTTAAATCTGCATTTGTATTATATATAATTATATGCTCTTTGTCAAACAGTACCTAAAAATATCTATATTACCTTAATACTTAAGTTGCACTTTAAACCCACATCATGTGATTTAGTTGTTAATCCAAAACCACTACTTACTGTTATTTGATACTCGCCACTGGGTAAATATAAGTCTTTTTCTTTAAAGAAATTTTCCCAAAAGTCAGCATCAGGAGCATCCGCATCCCAACCACCAGTTTTTTCATAATCGTAAGTATAAAGTTTGTCTTTATCAATGATTGATGATTTTAACATAGAAGTAGATACGCTATGTAAGTTGAAATCTTTTCCATCAGTAATATAATAATTAAAATAAGTATTATGATCAGCAGAACCTGCATGCCAGATAGTTAACTTATCTTGATTACCAACATATTTTAATATTACCCAAAGTTTAATATTTTCATTTGTTGTATAAACTTTCTTATCAGAATAGAAACTCATTTCAAAATCAGGGATATTGCAACTAGTAGAATTCTCAGTTTCTTTTCCTGATATATAAAACATTTCCGGATATTTTTCGGTAATTAGTTTACCCCAATTTACTTCTTTATCTAAAAGGGCATCTTGTACCGATATTTTACTCCCGTCTATTAAAATAATAAAGACAGATTTACTTTTTATACAACCAAATGAGTAAGTAAAATACTCATCTTCATAAATATATTCTAAAGCCATATCACAAGTTGTAGTTTCATCAATGATCGTAAAATCATCATTCTTAATATCTTGCACCCCACCAGCAATTACTTTACCAAATATTGATAATGTTATTTCTTCAATAATGCCATTATTATAATTCTTAATTTTAGATTTATAACCCAGCCCCCTATAGATAGTACACCCATCACCACAGCTTTGGGTTTCCCACGTAAATATTGGTTTTCTAAAAGTATTAACTCTGCTCATATCAACAGAAAGTAGTACGCAGTAAAAAGTAATTAAAATTAAAACAATTTCTAGAGCATACTTTAAATACTTCTTTTTAAGATACTTTTGTACTAAAAACATTCCTAAAAATAATAAAACAAATATAATTCGTATAATTTTCATAAATAATTTTCTCCTATAATAATCATATCATAAAATATCACATATTTTTAATAATATTTATATTTATAAAGTGTTTATTTGCTATCATTTTTTTAGCGAAAGTCCTAATTGAAATAGTTCTTTAAAAATGATAAAATTAAATTAGAGAATATAGGAGGTCCCAAACGATATGCAGAAACAAAACATTATCCCAACTGTACTAGGTATTATATTACTATTAATAATAACAATTGGACTATCCTTTGCCTATTTTACTGCTAATATAACTGGTAGTGAGGAGACAACTACTATCACTGCTAAAGGTGGTAAAATGGTTATTACCTATAACGGTGGAAGTAATGTTGATGTTGATAATATTGCTCCAGGCAATACTCCATTTGGAACCAAAACATTTACCGTAACTGGCTTTAATAATACTAATACACCAATGGGTTATAAAATAAGTTTAGTAGTCGAAGAAAATACATTCTCAGAAAACGCTATTCAATATAAAATGATAAGCACTAACAATGATAATAGTGGAAATGTTGCATCATCTATTAATGTACTTACTAATATAAGAAGTGGTGAAGGAACATATCCTTTAGGTTATGGTAATTTCACAGTACCAACTTCGACTGATAAAGTTCATACTTATAATTTA
>JAQVWT010000044.1 GCA_028709545.1 Bacilli bacterium | reverse complement strand
TAATATATTATTGTAATTGTGTGTTATAATTTCCATAGGGAAACCTCCTTAAATGTTGTTTAACAATTACATTTTATCATAGGGTTCCCTTTTTTGATACCTAATCCCAAAACTATTATACACAATCAAACAAAACAAATGTTTGACATTTGACACTTCATATGTTAATATAATTTTAGGAAGTGATAAAATTGAAAAATTTAACTAAAAAACAAAAAGAAGTACTAGTCTTTATTAAAAAATACATCGTTGAAAATGGTTATCCACCATCAGTAAGAGAGATATGTAAAGGACTCGGCTTAAGTAGCCCAGCAACAGTCCATACTCATCTTAAACATTTAGAAATAAAAGGGGCAATAAAAAAAGCTCCAAATAAGTTCAGAACTATTGAAGTAATAGGTCATAATGAATTTATGCCTGAAGATGAAGAGTTAGTAAAGGTTCCCCTACTTGGAAAAATAACTGCTGGTTCACCAATTGAAGCTATTGAAAATCCCGATGAAATATTTACATTACCTGCTAGTTTAATTCCTAGTCGCGAGTCGATATTTACTTTAAAAGTCGAAGGGGATAGCATGGTTAATGTTGGAATCTTTGATGGAGATATTGTAATTGTTCAAAAACAAAAAGTAGCTAGAAATGGTGAAATAGTCGTTGCCATGAATGATGAAAATGAAGTAACTTTAAAAACGTTTTATAAAGAAGAAGATCATATTAGACTTCAACCAGAAAATGACACTATGGAACCTATTATCCTTGATAATGTTACCATCCTTGGTAAAGCAATTGGTTTATATCGTAAGTTTTAATAAAAGCGCTTGAAATAAGCGCTTTTATTATCTTAAAAATAATAAATAAGATAAGAATAATAAATAAATTATAGTTATTATTATGCCATTTATTTGATTTGTTTTATCATCTTTATGTCCTACTCCAAGTGCCATTGTTATAAACAAACCTCCAAATAGCCCACCAATATGCCCTGCATTATCAATAAATGGCATCATAAAGCCAATAAGTAAATTTATTGCTATAACTGGTATTATTTGACTTTTTAAGACTGATCCAAGATAAATACGGTAATGATATCCGAAATATAAAATTGAACCAAGTAAACCAAATATTGCCCCAGATGCACCTAAACTTAAAGATTTAGTTATTACACATGATAATAGACTTCCCGTTATCGCACTACCTAAATAGATAGTTAAGAATTTATTCTTGCCTAAAAAATTTTCTACTTGAGTTCCGATTATATTTAAAGAATACATATTAACAAATAAATGAATAACATCACCATGTAAGAAAGCTGCTGTTACTAATCTCCATACCTCTCCTGCTTTTACAGATAGAGGACTTAAAATAAACATGCTTTGAATAGATGGCATCATTATTGATAAAATAAACATCAATATATTAATAGCAATAAGTGCCTTAGTAACTATAATCTTTTTAGGTTTAAATAATTCTTCATAGTTTTTATTATCTTTTTCAGTCTTATTATTTATATCATTTGTTATCTTAACAATAAAATCTAAATTATTGCCTTTTTTATTCATAAATGTTTTAAGTTTAGGATAAATTTTGGTTATTCCTCCCTCTTTTTTAACATCTTTAAAATTTTCTATTTTATAAGTATTAATATCTTTATCATTATTTATATTAACATCTTCATTTAAATCAAGAAGAATATTTAAAGTATTAACTTTAAAAGAAAGGGTCTTCTTTTTTATTTGTTTAGCAATATTTTTTACTTTAAAATTATCAAACTTAAGTTGTTCTTCATTATGAATATAATTAGAATTTATTCTAACTATACGATATGGTGCAGTTAAATTCTCAAGCCATATTTCATTTTTAACCCCATTAACAATAATCGGTTGATAATCTTCCTCAGTTACAAAATAATGAACTAAACGCATTATAATTTCATCTTTAGAATCTACTTTTATACTCATATTAACTCCTTTTCTTGCATATATATTCTATAACAAAAGTGTAGTTTAGTAAAGGAAAAGAACAATGAAAAAAATTATCTTATTTTTAACTATTTTATTCTTTTATTTATTTCCTTTAAGTTTTATAAACTTTAATACTTACTTTTTAGAAGAAAATTATTTTCTTTTAACTTTTATTATAATCTATATTTCTAATACTATTCTTATTTCTTTAAGTACTTTTAAAATTATTAAAGATAATATACTTAGTGATAATTATCTATTTATTTTAATTATTAATTATTTAATAATCCCTTTATTTAATTTATTTTTCTTTAATTTTAAAAATATATATTTAGCATTTATAAGTTTAATTATTATATTAATAACTAATATCTATTTATATATCGAAACTAGAGCTATTGATAAAATATCATCTTATTATTTAGTTCCTTATATCGCTATAAATGTATATTTTACTTTAACTATAATTCTTCTAATGTTTCTAAATGTTTTTTAAACTCAGTTGGTACATCTGATATAAACTCTAGTTTTTTATTATTTGTTGGATGAATAAATATTAGTTTACTGGAATGAAGGAACTGCCCAAAAGAAGAACTTTTACCTCTAGTATATACTGGGTCGTTATAGATTGGATAACCTATATATTTAAGATGAACTCTCAGTTGATGAGTTCTTCCCGTTATTAAACTAAGTTCAAGTAGTGTATAACCTTTATATCTTTTTAAGACTTTAAACTTACTTATAGATTCTTTAGAATTCCTATCTGTTACCGTCATTCTTTTACGGTCATGAGGATCTCTACCAATAGGGGCATCAATTGTCCCAGTATCTTCACTTACAGAGCCTATTACTAAAGCAAGATATTTCTTTTCAACTTCTTTATTTTTAAACATATTAGTTAGAAGTTCATGAGTCTTATTATTTTTAGCAGCGATTATTAAACCACTAGTATCTTTATCAAGACGGTGAACTATTCCTGGGCGCATCTTTTCATTATCACTTAAATTTGTATGGTGCATTAAAGCATTTACTAAAGTTTTATCAACATTGCCATTTCCAGGATGAACTACCATACCAGATGCTTTATTAACAACGATTAAATCATCATCTTCATAAACAATATCAAGTTTAATATCATCTGGCTTAACATCCATTTCTTTAACAAAGCCGTCATTGACTGTAATTAAATCACCTTCTAAAACAAGATAACTTGCTTTTATAGGTAAACCATTTACTAAAATATAACCACTATCAATCATCTTCTTTATTTGACTTCTTGATATATCTATTTTATCTTTTAAATATTTATCAATTCTTATATTACTCTTTTCTACTTTTATTAACATGATCTTCTCCTTTTATTATGGCAATTATTAAAAGAAATGTTCCAACTACAATAGCCATATCACTTATATTAAATATCGGAAAATCATAATTAAATATTTTAAAAGATATAAAATCTCTAACATAACCTAAAAATAAACGATCAATTAAATTTCCAGTAATACCCCCAAATAATAACCCAAAAGCCAGACCATTTCTCATATTATTTTTAAAAGTATTCATATATCTATAGATAATAACTAATATAATAATCGTAATTATAATAAGAAGAGATACTTTATTATTTAAAATACTCCAAGCTCCACCATAATTATTAGTATAATTAAAACTAAAAAAATTTGGAATTAAATCTATTTTTTCATTTAATTTAAGATAAGACTCGATAATGCTTTTACTTATCTGATCTAAAAATAAAACTATAGTTGTAACTATAAATATTCTTTTCTTCATTGGAACCTCTTTAAAAATTATACCATATTGTGAGAAAAAACTGTAAGTATTTACAGTTTTTATATATTGTTTGTATCTATTTAGTTTTGTAAATTAACAAGTATTACATCACTACCAATTGTAACAATTTGTTTAAATGTTATATTTATTTCACTACCATAACTTATTCTTCTTAGCATTTTTATTGGTTCAACTACTAAACTATTAATAAATCCATCACTATTTATATTAATATCTACTATTTTACCAAGTCTAGTACCATCTGTAATACTAACTATATCTTTACGTTGTAAATCACTCATTAACATTTAAATCACCACTTAATTATATGGTGATTTAAATATTTATTTCATAAGTCTTTTAACATTCTTTATCGCATTTTTTTCAATGCGAGATACTTGAGCTTGAGAAACACCTAAGTCATCTGCTATTTCCATTTGGGTTTTACCATAAATATATCTTGCATATAAAACTTTTGATTCTCTTTCATTTATTCTATTTAATGCTCGCTCTAAACCTATGGAGTCATCCTTATCAATTCTCTGTCTTTTATCAGCTAGTTGATCAAGTAAATAAATAGTATCTCCTCCATCATTATATATTGGATCAAAGATACTTATTGGGCTAATTAAACTTTCTAATGCTGATGATAATTCATACTCAGAAATATTAAGTTTGGTACATATTTCTGCATTAGTTGGTTCAATACCAAATTCAAGTAAACATTCTTCTTTATACCTAAGAATTGCATAAGCATTATCTCTAATACTTCTACTAATTCTAACAACACTGGAGTCTCTTATAAATCTTTTTATTTCACCTAATATAAGTGGTACAGCATATGTTGAAAACATTACATTATATTCTAAAGAAAAATTATCAACGGCTTTAATTAATCCCACACAGCCAATTTGAAATAAATCATTCATATCATGCTTACCATTATTATATTTTTGAATAATACTTAAAACTAACTTTAAATTACCATTTACTAATTTTTCTTTTGCATCTAAGTCTCCACTTTGATATTTTTTAAATAAATCTTTCATTTCGGCTGCTTTTAATACTTTTAAAGTATTAGTATCAACTCCAGTTATTTCTACTTTATATTTATTCAAATAAAAAACTCCTTTCACTCTATATTGAGCAAAAGAAGAATTTTCTATTCATTAGTTAATATATATTATGGATTAACTAATTTAAATAACCAATAGCCAATTGCAATGCCTACAAGTATTGTTAGAGCAATCACTAAAATTATTAAGATTGTTTTTAATGGTTTACTCATTCCTTTTTTTTCTTGAGGGATTACTGCTTCATTCACATTAGCGTTTTCCATATCACACTCTCCTACAATTTAATTGTATTATAAAAATTTGTGATTGTCAAAATTTTTATGTCAATTAGACAATATATTACATTTCTTTAGTAAAATCATCTTGTTTCTAAGAGATTTTGGAGTCTTTTTACAACCTTTTTTTCAATTCTTGATATATATGACTGGCTGATACCTAACATTTCAGCTACTTCTTTTTGAGTATAATCATCAGTATTATTAAGACCATATCTTAATACCATAATAATTTTTTCTCGCTCATCGAGAAAATTTAATTCTCGTTCTAAACTTTCTTTATCAATTTTATTAGAAAATTCCTCATAAACAATATCTTCTTCAGTTCCTAAAATATCTTCTAAATGGAGTTCATTTCCTTCTGAATCAAAAGAAAGGGCATCTTCAAAACTAATCTCACTTCTTCTTTTTTTATTCTTTCTTAAAAACATAAGTATTTCATTAGAAATACATCGACTACAATAAGTAGCAAGTTTAATATTTTTATCTGGTTTATAAGTTTGAATACCTTTAATAAGACCAATTGAGCCAATACTAACTAAATCTTCTAAATCATAGCCGGTACTTTCATACTTTTTCGAAAGAAACACGACTAATCTTAAGTTATGCTCAATTAGAATATTTCTAGCATGCATATCTCCTTCTTTACATTTTAAAACGTATGTTAGCTCATCTTCTTTAGATAAAGGCGGTGGAAGAGCATCACTAGAACCTACAAAAAACAGTTTACTTTCTATTTTTAATGTTTTACAAATTAAAGTTAGTATATTTTTCATATAACCTCCATATTTAATATTATTTTTACTCCATTTAAACTAACATCTGATAAACCAATTAATACTTTTTTTGTTATTTTTTTATTAATAACTACTTTATCAGGTTTAAATACCTCTAAGATTCCTTCATCATTTAAAACATGATAGGGAATAAAAAAAGTATTTACTTTCTTTTTAATTAATTCCTTATTAACTAAAATAACCGGAGTTCCAAAAAAAGGATCAATTAGTTTATTACCTGTATCAAGAAAACCAGTATCTGAAACCTTTTCTCCCCTATAATATATGTCTACATCATAGTAATTAGAATAAGTATTTTTAAAATTTTTAATATTCTTTAAATATTTAGTTAATATAATTGGGGTAATTATAATAAGTAATATTAAATTTATTTTAAAGCCATTTTTAGAAAATACCAGACCATTATTTGTAAGCGATATTTGATTACTTACTAAATATATACTTCCTCCTAATATAATACTTATAATATATAACCAAAATAAATTATCTTTAAAATGTTTAAAACTTTTATAACCAAAAGATATAATAACCATAAGTATACTAACAAGTAGTTTTAGTAGAAGTAATACCAAACTACTTTTAATAGTAAATAAGAGTAAAGTAGATAAACTACCAAGAAGTGATGCGATAATAATTCTTCTTAATTTAGTATTTCTTTTAAGTAAGAGATCAACACTTATTAAAAGAAGACCATCAATAATAAAATTAATTAAGATTATTAAATCTATATATATTATCATTAAAGCCTCCTAATTTAAGTATAAAAAAACAACACCGTATATTGTGTCGCTTTTTAAATATTTTTAGAAATTATCTCGATCTCTTAAAAATGGAGGGATATCAAAGTCTGATTCATCTTCTAATATAGTGCGTGGTCTTTCTTCTGCTCTTAAAGTATAATCAATTGTATCATCATCTTCATAACCAGTTGCAATTACCGTAACAATAACCTCATCATTTAAATTTTCATTAATTACGGCACCAAAGATAATATTAATATCAGTATTGGCAGATTGTCTGACAACCTCAGCTGCATCTTCGGCTTCAAATAAGGTTAAATTAGTTCCCCCAGTAACATTAATAATTGCATCAGTTGCACCTGTTATACTTGTTTCAAGTAGCGGTGATGAAACAGCTTGTTTAGCAGCTTCAATTGCTCTATTTTCTCCAACGCCAAGACCAATTCCAATTAAAGCATTACCTCTATTTTCCATAACAGCTTTAACATCAGCAAAGTCAAGGTTAACTAATCCTGAGACGGCAATTAAATCACTTATTGACTGAACACCACGATGTAGAACATTATCTACTTCTTTAAAGGCATCAAGCATTGGTGTTGCTTTATCAATTATATCTCTTAATTTATCATTAGGAATAACAATTAAAGTATCAACATGTTTTTTTAGCTCATCAATACCAACAACTGCTTGTTCCATTCTTCTTTTTCCTTCAAATCTAAATGGTTTAGTGACAATACCAACAGTAAGTGCTCCTAAATCTTGAGACATTTCAGCAATTACTGGAGCTGCTCCAGTGCCGGTTCCGCCACCCATGCCGCAAGTTACAAATACCATGTCTGCACCCTTTAGCATTTCTTTGATTTCTTCTTTGCTCTCAAGTGCTGCTTCCCTACCAACTTCTGGGTTGGCACCAGCTCCAAGACCACCAGTAATAGATTCACCAATCTGCAACTTATTAGCAGCTTTAGATGCATTTAATACTTGTAGATCAGTATTAGCAACAATAAATTCAACACCTTTAACGCCAGACTCTATCATCCGGTTAACTGCGTTACAGCCACCACCGCCTACACCTACTACTTTAATTTTAGCGATTTGATCCATCTCTAATCCAAACATAATTTACTCTCTCCTTAATTATCAAAAAAGTATCCAAATATTTTACCTAATATTGAATCACTAGGAATTAATACTTTTGAATCCTTATTACACATATTTTCAACATCTTCATCACTTACAGTTGAATAAGTGCGATGTCTAAGCTTTAACTTCTCATTAAATGATTTTATCATTCCTATCGATGTACTGAATTTATTATCTCTAGCTCCTAGGGTATTAATAACACCAATACTAGCTGATTCTCCGAATATACTAGTAAGCGATATATTAAAATCTTTAAATTCCGTTAAGCCTCCTGTTATAATTATATAACTTATTTCCTTTTTTGTTAAGTGGTTTATTGAATTTTTAACGTTTTTTAAGATTTCTATCATTCTACTAGCAACTATTTCCGTTAATTCATATTGATTTATAGTAATTTCTTCATTATTTTTATTAACTACTTTAATAGTTTCTTTCGGATTTGCTCTTCTAATATTAGCAAGCGCTAAATTCTCTTTAATATATTTAGCATCACTTATTTTTAAATTATAAATATAGGCAATATCTTTATCAACATTTCTTCCTCCTAAATTAATTACTTCATTATTAATATATATACCTTTACTTATAACACTTATTTCAGTTTTAGCACAGCCAAGATTAACAATAATCCCTGTTTTTAAATCTAAATAATCATTTTTAAAATTATAATAATCGGCAAGTCCAGTTGATGCGATATCAATAACTTCTAATCCACATTTTTCAAGGATTCCTAAAATATCATAAACATTTTTTTTAGAAGCCGTAATTAAAACACTCCGAGCAGTTATGCTTTTACCCCTTTTATTAAAAGGTTCTTTGGTTTCTCCATCACCTACTCTAAAAAAGATTGGAACAAGACCAATAAGCTCTTCACTGGCATTTATTTTATTATAAGTAGTACTTTGAAGTACTCTTAAAATATCATTGCTAGTTACTCTAAAATCCTCATTTGTAATTGAATTAACTGCCTCACTGACAATAAAATTATTATATGTAGTTGGAATATTAGCAATTATTTTTTTTAGTTTAAAATTTAGTTTAAGCGAAGCTTTTTCTAAAACTAATCTAATAGATTTTATTAAGGCTGCATCATCAACTATTTCATAGTTTCTAAAACCTTTAGTATTACCCTCAAGAGCACATAATATATTAAAATCATTATCAAAAAACTCAGCCACTACTAATTTGATTTTATCACAGCCAATATCAATACTACCAATAATCTCTCTCATAATGCCTCTTAACTAGTCTTTCTAATTTTAATTATAGCATGTTATATAAATTTTTGAAAATATTTTTTCTAAGTCTTAGGGCAATCGCTTAAAAAGAAGTCAATAGATAATATGAAAAATCTGATTAATATACATCTTATATACAAAAATCTTTGATTTCTTCTATAAAATCACTATACTTATAATAGAGAGTATGTGATTTT
>JAQVWT010000004.1 GCA_028709545.1 Bacilli bacterium | reverse complement strand
AGTTTTAAATATGCTTATATCTACTTAAAAAGTATATAAAATATCAAACAAAAATAAAAGAAAGGAATAAAGAAATGTAAATACTATAAACAAGATAGAATTTACTTGACTTTATTATAAGAGGTAATAATGGAAATATTAAAAGTTTCAAGCAAGAGTAATCCAAGTAAGGTAGCAGGTGCTATTGCAAATGTATTTAGGCAAGATGGTACTGTTGAACTGCAAACAATTGGAGCAGGATCTCTTAATCAGGCAATTAAAGCTATTGCAATAGCAAGAGGGTTCGTCACTCCAGAAAAGAAGCGATTTCATTTCATCGAAGAAGTAACTACTCATCTAACAAAAATCGTTATAAACAGGTGGTTTGCATAGCGTTATACTGTTAAATTGAGAAAGCAAAGATATATAAATTCAAAACCACAAAAGTAAAATTGTGGTTTTTATATTGTTTCTAAATCAGTATTGTTTTATATATATTTTATATTATAAAATATATTCAAGATATTATCGGAAGTTAACTACTTTGGAAAGATTTGCCTCTTTATACATTACTTTTTAACGGCTTTTTATATCACTTTTTTTTATTATATAAATATGCTAAAATTATATCAAGGAGTTTTAGTAAATGAAAAAAAACAGAGAAATTGTTAAGTTAATGAATATGTGTAGGATTTATGACAAAAAAACAAATAAAGTTTTAGTCCAAGAGAGAGTGAAAGAATGGGGTGGAGTTGCATTTCCTGGTGGAAAAGTAAATCTTGGTGAAAGTATAGTTCATTCCGTTAAAAGAGAAATTAAAGAAGAAACAGGGTTAGAAATCGTAAATCTTGAAATATGTGGAATTAAAGATTGGTACGATTATGATAAAGAAGAAAGGCAACTAATATTCCTATTTACTACATCTGAATTTTCTGGTGATTTATTACCTGAAACTGATGAAGGAAAAAATTATTGGATAGAAGAAGAAAAAATTATCGATTTAGAAATAGCGGAAGATTTTGAAAAATTGTTAGAAGTTTTTAATGATAAGAATAAAAATGAAATGATTTATATAGAAAAAAATAATGAGTGGTATGTAGAATTATATTAGTGTAAGGTGGTAAAGATGAAAATAGCAATTGAAGGAATGGACGGCTCTGGAAAAACTACTATAGCAAAAGCACTTGCAAAAAGATTTAACTACAGATATATAGATAGACCATTTGCTTTCTTATTTGAGGAAATGGGATTTAATGTAGAACAAATAAAAGCCATAGAATGGAAGTTGTGGGAAACCGAAGATGAAGCTTTAATTTCATTATTATATAGCATGGGTTTATTATATGGTACAAGATGTATAGATGATGAAAATATTATTTATGATAGACATTATGTATCGAATTATTATTGGTATGGTAATGAAGAAACAACGCCTTTACAACAAGAAATAATTAATTTAGGTGGAGTGCCAGATTTGACAATACTCTTGCATGCTTCTATCGATGTTAGAATATCGCGAATTAAAAGTAGAGATTTTAAAGACCCAGATTTGTCTAATGTTGCTATGTATGATTATGGCTATAATAAAATGATAAGTTTTCTGGAAACTAATAACTTTCCATTTGTAGTATTGGAAACAGATAGTAAAACACCCGATGAAGTAATAACAGAAGCCATTAGCGTTATTTTAAATAAAAAAGAATACAAATTAAAAAAATAAAGGAGTTAAAATTATGTTTGAACAAAATGGTCAAATTACATTCTTTAATCAAGAAGCAAATAACAATGTACCTAAAATTATATTATTAAGTTTAAGAGAAGAGTATTACCTTCAAATATTAAATGGAACTAAAGAATATGAATTCAGAACAAGATTTTTAAGAGAACCATGCACTGCATTTATATATATATCAAAAACTAAAAAAAGCGTTGTGGCTAAAATTGATTTTGGAATGCCGATTATAGGAAATGCAGTTGAAATATCAACACTTGCAGATAAAAGTGAACCAGGAAGTTATGAAAATATGATGAAATATTTATATAGAAACATTGGTTTTGCTATACCTATTAATAATGTAACACCATTAAAGAAAGAAATTTCTTTAGATATGATTAAAAATAATTTTCCTGAATTTGCCCCACCACAATCATATTATATATTAGATAAAAAGCCAGAGTTACTAATTTTTTTTGAAAGCTATGTAGAGGAAAAATCAGGTTCTGTAAAAAAGTAGTTCAAAATCATTTCAATGCTATTGCAAGTTCATATGACTATAATAATCAAAAATTGTATTGGAAACTATGCGATGATCTTTTATGGAGATTGATTGAAGATAATTTGGCATTATCAAATAATTTACATTTTTAGATGTAGGTGGTGGAACAGGAGGGTGGTCAAAGTTGATTTTAGAGTCTTATCCTAACTCTAGTGGTGTACTTGTAGATTATTCTACTGAAATGTTAAAACAAGCTAAAAATAAATTAGTAGATTATAAAGAAAGAATTGAAATTATTAATTCTGATATAGATGATTTAAATCTCAAAAGAAAATTTGATTTAGTTTTAAATATATATATGTTGCCTTTTTATCCAAATTCCGAAATACTAATAAAAAAATTAATTAGTTAAATAGATATTAATTTTTTTTCTATATTCTAAAACCATTCTACTTTCATATATTTTAGTGGAGGTAGGAATGGAAATATTAAAAGTTTCAAGCAAGAGTAATCCAAGTAAGGTAGCAGGAGCTATTGCTAATGTATTTAGACAAGACGGCACTGTTGAACTACAAACTATTGGAGCTGGATCTCTTAACCAAGCAATTAAAGCAATTGCAATAGCTAGAGGGCTCGTCACTCCAGAAAAGAATCAATTTCATTCAATCGAAGAAGTAACTATTCATCTAACAAAACCCTTATAAACATGGGGGTTGCGTAGCAATATACTGCTAATTGAGAAAGTAAATATAAATAAATTCAGAAAACACAGAATTATATTTATGTTTTTTTATATGATAAAACACATAATCTATTCTTAAAAATTTTTTTCCTATTTAATCTAAAAGAATTTTATATTACAAAAAAATTAGTATCAACAGAAATAATATGTGAATAAGTCAGCACAGACAAAAGAAAGAACCTAATCATTATTGTTAGGTTCAATTATCATAATATTACCAAATTGTTCTATATTGTTTGTTTTTCTATTATATATAAGAGCACCATCATCAAATATTGCATAAATATTTGAATTAGTATTATTAGAGTGTTCTTTTAATTCGTTAAGATAAGTTATATTATTTTGTGTGTGCACGTCAATAAAAAAATCATTATCTATTAAACCAAAGCCGTCATAAAAAGCAAAGTATTTATAGTAATTGTTTTTACTCGTGATAAAATATCTTTTTAATTGTAATTCTGTTCCAGCACTTTCACCAATAACTATCCCTTTATAATATTTAAAGTCATATATTAACTCAGTATCGTGCAACACTTTCTTAAAAAACATTTCAGGATTACCACCAGGAAATAATAAAATATCACTATTTTTAATAATTTCTTGTAATTCTTTTTTTTTGTTTTTATAAGGGTTGCATATTATTATGTTTTTTTTATTTATTCCTAATTTTTTTAATTCATTAAAATATTTATTATATCTTCTCCCATCAATTTGAAAATAATCATTTTCAAATTCTTCAGAAGTTATTTCGATAGGAAAAGCCCAAGGGAAAATTGCTACTTTAGAATTCGGTTTAACTACTTTCTTCAATGGTTCAAGTACTAAATCCATTCCAAACTCTATTTTACTAAAAAGTACACTATACATTTTTTATCATCTCCATATTCTATTTTACTATTATTATAATTTTTTTACTAGTTTTTTTGATTCAGGAATATTAGTTTGCATGTTTATTCCTTTGTGCAAAATGCTTTCTAAATATAAATCTATTGGCATTTTACTTTCATCAAATTTTTTTCCGCAATCTTGAATAACTTTGTATAAATTGTTTCTTCTAGTAGTACTTATATTACTTAAATAATCTATTGTACTGTTAGACCATTCACAATTTTTTTTTCGCCATTTCAGATTATATAAAATAAACAATTTTTTATAAATTTCGTCTGATGTCTTTTCATATGCTTCTAGCGGATTTAAGTTTTTTGACTGATTCATATAAGGATTAGCGATAAAGCAAATTTCATTACCAGATATAATTTTATTCAAATAATTCAATAAATACATTTGATATGTTTGATGATTACTTGCAAGCATAATGATTTGTTCGTTATCAAATAGCCTAAAGTAATTAGTCCAAATGAAGTCGACATCTATATTAAAAGTTTTAATGTTTACTAAAATTTGATGACCAGTTTCTCTTTGTTTTGAAACAAGTAATTTGCTACCTTTAAAAGTTTTACTTAAGTGATTAGCATCATTTTTTAAAAAAGTTGGCACTATTAATAAAGAATCATCAATATCTTTAGGTAATGCAAATGTTAAAACTTCTTCTTTGAATGATTTACATATAGTATTACAATCCTTACAATAATATATATTGTTTTTTTCATAATACAATTTATTAACACTAGGATTGATTCCTTGTTTTAACATATCAACCTTGCCGCAATCACATCTAAAAACTTCTTCATACGATTTTTGAATAAGACCATCACTCACTAATTTTTCAACTAATAGTAATATTTCCTCAGTATGTTCGTTATCAATAAATAAATTCTTGTATTTTATTCCTTGCCGATTTAAATCATTTAAAAATATTGATAACTCTTCAGTTTTATCTTTGTAGGTATTTAATAAATTAATAGCCATTGTATTATCGCATACTAGAATATCACTCAAAACATTCATTAATGTTGGGGCGATATACATTCCAATATTAGTTTCTTTTTGAGGTTTAATTGGCATTGTCATTACTACTTTACTCATATGTTTTCTCCTGCCTACTATGTATTCTTGTTAATGCTTTATTTAAAGATTTATATAACTCGTTAGTTACTTCATTTTGAACAGTTTTAAAGTCTTCATTATATAAATTATCATATATTTCACAAATATCACGATATTCTATTTTATTGTAGTTTCTGGAACTGAAATTTATTTGGTTGGTAGAGAAAACTTTTTCAATTCTTGATAATTGCCAAATATATTTAAAAATAATATTTTCAATTTGTTTTAGTTCTTCAATTGAGAACAGCTTTGTAAACACTGGATTGCCAAATATTTCAAAAAAATTTAAACCATTTACAATTGTACCATTTATAAATAAGTATCGTCTTATTATTGCTAAAGTTTTATATATAAATCCTAAATTTCTAACTTTCCAGTTGTAGTTTATATTGCTAATTGTTGCATTGTGTTCTATTTCAAGAGGATATTCATTAATCTTATTTTTAAAACTCATAATTAAATTATTAAAAATGCTTTTATCGATGTTTTGTATATTAAATTCATCATTGTCTTTCAACATTTTATACAAATCGTAGTCTTCACAGTTTGTAGATATAGTTTCATAAGAATAACACCATTCTTCACATTTACCCAAGATTATATTATTACTAATATAATCTGTGAAATCTTTATAATCTCTAGTGGAATGTTTAATCTTATACATTACTTCATCATAGTTTGGACGACATTTATATTGATAAATTTGACCATCTGGAAAAGTAATATGGCAATCTTGGGAGGATTCGATTTTATCTTTATTTATATTGTCAAGAGTGTATATCATCATATTATGTATTTTATCTCGACCACTATAACCAATAACTTTTTGTAAAATAATTGAAATGATTTCTTCAAGTGGTAAAACTTCATTTTTAAATTTATTAGGGTATAAGATGTTTAAATCTATATCGCTATTTAATCTATTTAGAGTTTTAGCAAAACTGCCATGAATAAAAACTATATGTGGTATATGTGACAGTTGTGGAAAAAAGCCGATAACTTCTTTAATAATTCTTATAATTATTTTTTTATGTGTTTTTATTAGTGTTATATATTCGTCTTTATTATAACTTAATAGGATTTTTTCATTCAAGATTTGCAGATTTTTAAAATGTATATTATATTTCTTGATAAGCTGAATTATAAAATTTTCTATATCATTTAAATTAGGTTCATTATATAAATAATTAAAATTACACTTTTCCAAAATAACCACCACCTAAAATTATTAATATAATACACTAATTGGTAAAATATGTAAAGAAATTAAACAGTATAAAAATATATTAAGTAATTAAACAGTATAAAAATATATTACAATTAAAAATATCTTTAAAAATTAGTTGATTTTACTTGCGGTAAACCATTTTCTAACCTTAAATGTTTTAATCTTTGTGCAATTATGGATACTCCTAATGATATATTAAATAAATTTATTTATTAAAACCCAAAACATAATTCATACTGAGACCAAAATAATTACATATAAATTTAAATGTTAGACTAAATATGGATTATAAAGTACTAGATAAAATTGAAACTTTGTATATAGTAATAACTTTTATAACCTGCCACAAGAATATATAGGAGATTTAAAAAATTCAAATATAATTTCTTATGTTTATTACACTACAAAATATTATAGAAACGAAAAAGGTGCATCAATAACAGATAGAACACCGATTGTTTAACTGGACGATAACAATATGCTTATAGCTAATGATAATTATTATAAACGCTAAATTCATAGTAATGTAAGATATACTATTATCATATATTTTTTTGGTCATAACTTTGTCATAAAGGAAGGGGTTAAAAAACAATATTAGCTGAACAAAATTTGATTATCAATTCAAGAATAAAGGATTAAAATTATATTTTATTCTAAATCCATCTTACTTTCATATATTTTAGTGGAGGTAGGAATGGAAATATTAAAAGTTTCAAGCAAGAGTAATCCAAGTAAAGTAGCAGGAGCTATTGCTAATGTGTTTAGACAAGATGGTACTGTTGAACTACAAACTATTGGAGCGGGATCACTTAACCAAGCAATTAAAGCAATTGCTATAGCACGTGGATTTGTAGCTCCAAGTGGGAAAAATCTAGTTGTAATACCAGCATTTAGTGATATTACAATCGATGGGGTTGAAAAAACCGCTATTAAATTAATAGTTGAATCAAAATAACACTGAACTAGTGTTATTTTTTCTTTGACTGAGATATAATACAAGAAGAAAGTGGTATAAATGAATCAAACAGAAAAAGCAATTGATATTAGAAGCAATGCAATTAAAAAGTTTCCATCTCTTTTTAATTTAATTTATGAAAGTCTTGATATGGAAAATATTTTATGGATTAAATTTAGAATTAAAACAGTTGATAGTTATTTAAAACGGATGAATAAAATAAAATGTGATATTAATTCTGTTGATGATTTAATAGGTTTTTGTATAATAGTAAATAATATTGAAGATTGTTATGAAATATTAAAACAAATAATTAATATTAAAAAAATAACGATAAATACAGTAAGTGATTATATAAAAAAGCCATGTGGCAAAAATCATTATCAAGCTATTCATGTCAAATTTAAATGGGAAGACTGTTTTGGAGAAATTCAGATAAAAACAAATGAAATGTATAATGATGCTGAGAGTTCATATTATTTATATAAAAAATAACACTAACAAAAACGCTCTGTACTAGAAGATAACTGATAATATCACTAAGCAAATATTCCATACTGATATTTACCATAAGCAAGTTTTAAATCGACAGGAAATTCTGCTGCTGAAATGTCATTAGCCTTTATGTAATTATTATTAGTAATAACTTCTTTATATAAATTAGTTTCTTCATATTTTCGTTTCATCATTAATATATAAGAAAACCAATTTAAGTACTTTTGAAGATGTTTGGTTGAAACTCCTCGAAATTTTTGAAGCCATACTTCAATTTGAGAATGAATATTATTAATATTTGCAATATTAAAATAGTCTTTGGTAGTATATCTACCAGATGGTATTTGCTTTAAATTAATACCAAATTCTTCACAAAATTTAATATATGAACTTTTGCTATCAGTTATAAATGTAGAAGCTTTTTCAACCCTTTTATTAAAAGTATCTTTTAACATATTAATTGTCACTTGTCCCAAGCTTGTTAATTTTATAATTAAATTATCATTTTCATCAATGGCAGAAACAACACAAATTTTGTGGTTAGATAATCCACGTTTTGAAGTTGAAACTCTTTTTTTAGATGTTCTAGGCATTTTATCATGTTTAGTGCCTTTAAGATTAATCTTAAAATACTTTTCGTCTGCCTCTATTTCTCCTGATAAATTAATAGACTCAATAGCATTAAGAATTTTATGCCTAATATGAAATGATGTTGTTTTATTGATCTTTAATTTAGAAGCTATTCTTCGAATAGATAATCCGTCTATTAAATTATCAATTATTTTAAACCATGTATCAGCAGAAAGTTTAGAATAATAAGTAATCGTATCAGTAGTTTCTGATTTTGTCTTTTCCATTTTTCCATAATATAGAATCACAATCATCACATAGTTGTTCTTTATTATCAGATTTTATTATATGAGCAAAACCATCTTTTTTGTTAATAATTTCTTTAATATTATCCTTTAAATAATTCTTGAACTCCATAATTTGTATAGGATTTAAATCCTTTAATAAATCTAAATATTCCATAAATAAAATACCTTTAATCAACTGGCAATGTTATTATCGGTTAAAACAAAACACTTGATGCCAGTTGATTAAAGGTACTCCTTTCAAGTATTTTGTTCTAACCTAAATATACTATATCATAGTTATCAGTTATCTTCTAGTACAGAGCGAACAAAAATGTTATTTTTTGATTATATATTAAAATAAACATATATTTTAATATGGATGTAAATGGAGAAGAATTAAAATTAGTTGATTACCAGCTTATTATATCGGGAGTAGTACTGGTTATGGTTATTTTATCACTAGTTCTAGGTTATAATCTTCATTTAAAATTAAAGGGAGAGAAACCCATTTTAAGTGAGGAAGAATCTAAAAAAATAGCAATGTTTGTTAAAATTATTGGATTATTAACCGCAATAGCTGCTATTTATGTCAGCGTTAAAAGTGTTACTGTTGCAAAAGCAAAAGGGGAAAATCTTCGAAATGCTTATCTGGAGGTAGGAGCAAGTGCACTTGCATTAATATCATCAATTATTGTCATTATCGTGGTATTAAATGATGGTAATAATGACTTCTTGGATATTTTAAATCCAGAAATTTAAAAATTGATTTAAAAATAGTTATAAATTTGATAAGATATCTGTAGGAGCAAATTATGAAATTAACGAAGAAATTTATTATAGATATATCAAAACAAAAAAAAGAACCAAAATGGATGACAGATTTTAGATTAAAATCATTTGAAAAGTTTTTAGAACTTTCAAATCCTGACTTTGGACCGACTATAAACATTGACTTTGATTCTCTTACTTATTATAAAAAAGTAGGCGATGCATCAAGTAATTGGGATAAGATAGATAAAAACATTAAAGATACTTTTGAAGAGCTAGGAGTAATTGCTGCTGAAGAAAAATATTTATGTGGAGTTAGCAATCAATATGAAAGTGAAGTTATTTATCATAATTTAAAAGATGATGCTAAAAAAAGTGGCGTTATATTTTTAAGTACCGATGATGCATTAAAAGAATATCCAGAACTTTTTAAAGAGTATTTTAATAATTTAGTTAAGTATGATGAAAACAAATATACTGCTTTAAACGGAGCTTTATGGAGTGGGGGATCATTTATTTATATTCCGCCTCGTACAAAATTAGATCGTCCCTTGCAAAGTTATTTTCGAATTAATGAAAAAGTAATGGGACAGTTTGAACGAACAATAATAATTGTTGATGAGGCATCAGAGCTTTCTTATATTGAAGGTTGTACTGCTGAGGCAAATGCTGAAAATTCTCTGCACGCAGGTGTAGTTGAGATATATGTTAAGAAAAATGCAGTCTGCCGTTATAGTACTATTCAAAACTGGAGTGTAGATGTATATAATTTAGTTACTAAAAGAAGTATTGTCGATGAGGCAGGCAAGATGGAGTGGGTTGATGGAAATCTTGGTTCTTTTATTACGATGAAGTATCCATCATGTATTTTAAGAGGTGATAACTCATCAGCTAACTCTATTAGTATTGCCTATGCTAAAAATAAACAAGAACTGGATGCTGGGGCTAAAATGATCCATTTAGGAAAGAATACTAAAAGTAATATAATATCCAAAAGTATTGCTGCTAGTGGCGGCGTTGCTAATTACCGGGGAACAGTTAAAATAAGTGCGGAAGCAATAGGTAGTGAGGCTATAATAAAATGTGATACTATTTTACTTGATTCTCTATCTAAAAGTGATACCTTTCCAAAAAACATTGTTTTAAATGATAGTAGCACTCTAGAACATGAGGCAACAGTTTCTAAAATAAGTGAAGAAAAACTTAATTATTTATTAAGTAAAGGTCTCTCAGAAAATGCTGCTAAAGAGCTCTTAGTTATGGGATTTATTGCTGATTTTAAAAAAGAACTTCCGCTTGAATATGCAATTGAACTTAATAGATTATTAAAAAACTTATAATTATACTAAACTTATAAATCTGATGCTAAAATAAACTCAGATTTTTTTATTTGATTAAACAGAAACTAAAAATTCTATATAAAAATGATCCTAAATTTTAAAAACACCTCTTTGCTCCTAATGCTAGCTTATGATAAAACAATGTTGAAGGGAGGAATGATTATGTATAATTCAGTTTATTTAATTGGTAGACTTACAACTGATCCAGAGTTAGCTTCATCTAAAAATGGTAAAAAAGTTATGTCTATTAATTTAGCCGTTCAGCGAAGCTATAAAAACAGTGATGGTATTTATGAAGCGGATTTTATTCGCTGCGTCCTATGGGAAGGAATCGCTACTAGAACAGCTGAGTTTTGTCATAAAGGGGATTTAGTTGGCGTTAGAGGTCAGCTAAGAACTTCTAATTATGAAACCGAAGATGGCGAAAAAAAGTTTAAAATAGAAGTAGTTGTTGAAAAAATCAGTTTCTTAAGTACGTCAAATTCTGCTGAAGAAGAAGTCAAAACTACATCAAAAAAGTAAGTCTAAATATTTATATTTAACATAATATTTATTGGTGGAATTATGAAATATTTAAAATACTTTTTATTAGGAGTCTTTGTCATACTAAGCTTTTATCTTACTGATAAAATAATGATTTATTTAGAAAATCAAAGTCCGATTATGCAAAAAATAATGAAAGAAGAAGAAAAATATAAAGAACTTCCAGTTAATGCAGAAGTTGATGCTAATACTATAGTGCCTGGTATTAAAGGAAAAGAGATTAATAAAAGAAAATCATATGCAAAGATGGATGATTTCGGAACCTTTAATGAAATGTTTATTATTTATGATTATTTAAAACCAGAAGTATCAATTGAAGATCATCTTGATAAAGTAATAATTAGAGGGAATAAACTAAAAAGGGCAGTTTCATTTGTTGTTGAAGATTCTGTTATTACTGATTATTTTGAAAAAAATAATATAAATTATACTTTAATAAGCACTTTATCTAGTGATTTTACCAAACAAAGAGAATGCTTGCTAGGAGAAGAGTTAAAAGAAAATATCAGTGACTTAAATTCTTTATTAAATAAGAATAAAATAAACTCTAAAATATGCCTAGTAAATTACTCTAATATAGAATACTGTAAAGAAAAAAAATATTATATAGTTGCTCCAGAGGTTGATACGGGAATTAATATAACTCAGCTACTACCAGCAATTAGTAGTGGCAGTATTATTTTAGTTCGTAAAAGTACTAGCCTTCAAAATTTAGATTTATTATTAAAGGAAATAAAAAAACAAGATTTAGATATCGTATATTTAAGTGAGTTAATTAAAGAATAAACATTTTCGACCATAAAATAACGATTAGAGCTTTTTCTAATCGTTATTTACTCTTTTTTACTGATCGATTTTAAAAAAATTGCTATCATAATATTTATTTGATATAATGAAAAGGCGCAAATAACTTTTGTTAATTTAATTATAGAAAAGAGAGATAAAAATAATGAGTAAAATTAATATATTTGGTATGGGTGGACTAAATGAAAATGGTAAAAACACCTATGTAATAGAGATCGATAAAGACATCTTTATTTTAGACGCTGGTTTAAAATATGCAAACGATTCAATGTTTGGAGTTGATTATATAATTCCTGACTATGAATATTTGGTAAAAAACAGAAAAAGAATTAAAGGAGTATTTATTAGTCATGCTCACCCAGAAAGTTGTGGGGGAGTTAAAGACTTAGTTAGAATAATTCCCGAAATTAAAATATTTGCTACAAAATATACGAAAAATCAAATGATTTTTGATGGAGTTCCGGAAAAAAATATTACGGAAATTATTCCTCATAAAAAAATAGTGTTTGGGGCAAATAGTGTTTTTCCAATTCAAGTAAATCATTCAACGCCTGAAAGTGTTATGTATGTAATTAATACTGCTGATGGAGCCATTTGTTATACATCTGACTTTATTGTTGATCCATCGATGTTGGGACCATATCATATGGATTTAGGTAAAATTGCCTATGTTGGAAAACAAGGAGTTTTAGCACTTCTTTGTGAGTCATCATTTTCTGAAAAGATTGGTCATACTAGTCCTAGTCATCATATGTCATCATTCTTTAAAGAAGTAATTAATAAAAATGATGGCAGAGTTATATTTTCTGTTCTTCATAGTTATCTATATACTATTGAAGGAATATTTAATGCCGCTAGAGATTCTCACAGAAAAATAGTTGTAATGGGTAAAAAACTTCAAAATATTATTAATATGGCTATTAAAGAAGGTTATATGAATATAGATGAAAAACTTCTAGGGGATTTAAATAATATTAATGATAAAAATGCCATATTACTTGTTTGTGATGAACGTGAAAATCCATATGGAGTTATTGAAAAAATAATTCATGGTAATGATAAATATATCAAGTTAAATAGTGAAGATACAGTTTGTTTTGCACAGCCTAAATATGATGAAAATGAAAAATTATTTGTTAAAGTAGAAAATGAACTTGCAATGTTAGGTATTAAAACAATTACTATTCCTAAAAACAAAGGTGTTTCCCTTCATGCATCTAGTGAAGATTTAATGATTATGATATCACTTCTAAAACCTAAATATTTTATTCCTGTCAAAGCTGAATATCGATATATGGTAGGAAATGCTAACTTAGCAACTGATTTAGGTTATAAAAAAGATAATATAATCTTAAAACAAAATGGCGAATTAATAACTATAGTAGATAAAAAATTAATTGATAAAAATGAAAAGATATTTGTTGATGATGTTCTAATTGATGGAACAAGTACTGCAGATGTTGGTGAGCTTGTTATCAAAGATCGGGAAATGTTATCAGAAAATGGAATAGTTTTAATCAGTGCAACATTATCTAAAAAAACTAAAGAAATATTAGTCGGTCCGGAAATTATAACAAGAGGATTTATTTATGTTAAAGATTCAAAAGAAATGATTGAAGAAATTAAAAGAATATCAGAAGATATAATAGTTTCTAATATTTCTAATAATTATGTTGATTTTAATAATATTAAAATAGAAATAAGAGATAAATTATCTAAATACTTTTATCATGAAACTGAATGTAAGCCAATGATAATTGCTGTTATTCAAGAAGTTTAGCAAAAGCTAAACTTTTTTACTTGCTTTAAAAAGGATATTTTTATACAATTGAAATAGAGGTGGTCCAATTGCGAAAAGTTAGTTTATTACCAGCAGATACTTATATAGTTATTAACAAAACCGTTTTAACTGAATTAGAACGCAAAAATATTATTAATTTATACGAACCAATCATTGGGCCTTTATCTGCTAGTTTATATTTAACTTTATGGAGTGATTTAGATAAAAGAGAACTAATGAGTAAAGATTTTACTCATCATCATTTAATGACCCTTTTAAAATCTAGTTTAGATGAAATAAAAGAAGCTAGAAAGGGCTTAGAAGCAGTCGGACTCTTAAAAACATTTTATAAAAATGGTGATGATATTAATAATTATGTTTATGAATTATTCTCACCACTTTCAGCATATGAATTTTTCAACCATCCAATTTTAAATATTATTTTATATAATAATATAGGTATAAGTGAATATGATAATTTAATTAATATATATAAAAAGCCTAGTTTTAATTATTCTAATTATGAAGATGTAACATTTACAATGGATAAAACATTTAAAAGTATCCCAGAAACTGGGTATAATACAATAGATATTCAAAGAAAAGAAACATCTAAAATAAATATAAATGAACTAATAGATTTTGATCTTTTAATATCAAGTGTTCCTAATCAAGTTTTAAATGAAAAAGCTTTATCTAAAAAAACAAAAGAACTGATTAATAATTTAGCTTTTGTTTATAACTTAGACACACTAAAAATGAGTGATTTAATTAGACTTACGATTGATGAAAAAGGTTTAATAAATAAAGATTTACTTTTAAAAGAAACCAGAAAATATTATGAATATAGTAGTAGTGGATCTCTACCAACTTTAATATATCGAACTCAACCAGAACATTTAAAAACCCCAGAAGGAAATGTATCTAACCGAGGGAAAATGATTTATATTTTTGAAAATACTACTCCCTATGATTTTTTAAAAAACAAGTATAAAAATGTTAATCCTACGTCTAGAGATTTAAAACTCTTAGAGTATCTAGCTGTTGAACTAAGTCTTCCACCCGGAGTAATAAATGTTCTAATTGATTATGTTTTAAGAATTAATAATAATAAACTGACAATGGGCTTTATTGAAACAATTGCTGGTCAGTGGGTAAGACTAGGAATAAAGACTGCTGAAGAAGCAATGGCCATTGCTGAAAAAGAACATAAGAAAACAAATAAAAATATAAAACGAAAAACTGATAAACCACTTCCAGTATGGTTTAATAAAACCAATAATGTTGATGAAATAAGTAGTGAAGAAAAAACAGAGATGGAAAATTTATTAAAAGAGTTTAGGTAGGAGATAAGTAATGAAAAAAATAGAAGAAGAAATTAAGCAGTATCAAAAATATGATTTAGATGGAGCTTTAAAGAAAGCTTATGTAGTTGCTCTTAAAAATCCAGAGTTTAAAAAACTGATAAATACTATAAAAGTTAAAGAGGATATCGCAATTAATTATACAACCAAACTTGAAGAAACAGTATCAGAACTTGAAAACTGTTCTAAATGTAAAAGCTTGATGATGTGCAAAAACAAAGTAATTGGCTTTGTATATTATCCACTTCCTTTAAATGATAAACTTGATTTTAATTATGTTGCTTGTAAATATAAAAAGAAAGAGTTAAAAGAACATGAAAACATTAGAACTAACTTTTTTGAGATGCCACTTGAAATAAGAAAAGCTAAAATGTCAGATATAGATGTAAATGATGCTAAAAGAGTAGGTATTATTAAATGGTTAAAAAAGTTTTATGATGATTTTAAAAAAGATAAACATTTAAAGGGTTTATATTTACATGGATCTTTTGGTTCGGGTAAAACTTATTTAATAAGTGCTCTACTTAATGAACTATCTAAAGAAAATAACACTGCTGTAATTGTCTATTACCCAGAGCTATTAAGAAGTTTAAAAGAATCTTTTGAAAATAATAATTTTGCTGATCGAATTAATGAAATTAAAAAAGTGGATTTATTATTACTTGATGATATAGGCGCCGAAACAGTTTCTTCTTGGAATAGAGATGAAATACTGGGAACCATTCTTCAATATCGTATGGATAATAAACTTTCAACATTCTTTACTTCCAATTTAACAATGAAAGAGCTCGAAGAACATTTTATTTTAAATAAGTCTAGTGAAGAACAAATTAAAGCAAGAAGAATTGTTGAAAGAATTAAACAATTAACTGAAAATGAAAAATTAATTAGTGAAAATAGAAGAAAATAGTGATTGATTGTCACTTTTTTTGTTTTTTACTTGCATAAGAAAAATATTTATTGTAAACTTATGTTAATAGGATAGGAGACAAAATAAATGAAAAATAAAATTAAAAAGATATTTTTATTAATAATAATGATAGGAGTAATTACTATAGTACTTACTGGTTATACAAAACTTTACAATAGTCAAAAGATAAGTACTAGTGCAAATATAGTTAATCCTGAAAAATACAATATGAATTTACTTGCGGTTGCTTCTATAAAAGAAGTTACTGGGGAATGTGATTGCCCTAAGGATTCTATTTTTAAAGCTAGAGATTGTAGTTCTTGCGAAGATGCAGAATCTGTATTGAAAAATCAATGTCCTGGAGCTATAGGTAAAATCATATATAAATGTAAAGAAGGACCTGGCACTACTAAAGAAAACCTATCAGACATATCTGCAGAAAAAGCTTGCGATGATTTTGGAATTGGAAAAGCTAGTTATCCGGTTACTTATTCAG
This sequence comes from Bacilli bacterium, assembly GCA_028709545.1. Lineage (GTDB taxonomy): Bacteria > Bacillota_I > Bacilli_A > RF39 > UBA660 > DUUS01. The sequence goes on along the minus strand of JAQVWT010000004.1, from coordinate 21,367 downwards.
CAAGTTGTGCTGCTTCTATAAAAGAAGTTACTGGGGAATGTGATTGTCCTAAAGATTCTATTTTTAAAGCTAGAGATTGTAATTCTTGCGAAGATGCAGAATCTGTTTTAAAAAATCAATGTTCTGGAACTATAGGTAAAATCATATATAAATGTAAAGAAGGACCTGGCACTACTAAAGAAAATCTATCAGACATATCTGCAGAAAAAGCTTGCGATGATTTTGGAATTGGAAAAGCTGGTTATCCGGTTACTTATTTTGCAAGTTGTGCTTCAACAACATCAACGACTTGGCAATTTGTCAATAAGAATATTTCGGTTAATGCAGATTTAACTTTGACTAGTGACACAGATTGGTGTAGCTTTAGTGAAACTAACGCGAATGTTCAAACAGGAGTTTACTCTGGTGCTACATTAACAACTAAAGCATATTCTTGTATATTTAGAGCTACAAAAGCTGGTACTTATTATGCATATGATAAAAGTGGTTCTAATGCTTATAAATACACTATAGAAGTTAGTGATTATAGTACAAATACCACGACAAAAAAAATAACTACTACAACAAAAAAAACTTCTGTAGTAGCACCGAAAGTCGATGTTCCTGTTGCCAAACCTAAAACAACTGAAATCAATAAATCTCTATATGTCTCTAGCACAGGCTCAGATGCATGGATAAGTGGTGCTGTGGGTAATTACCGTGATATAGTTTATGTTACTACTTGTGACAATATTGATAGTGATGCTGCTACGTGCACTATAACTTCAATTAATGGAATACCGGTAAATAATACAACATTATATTATAAATATTTATCTGATGAAGAACCAAAAGAAGAAGAATATCCGCTTATAAGATATGCTCAAGCTGGAGCGGTATATTATCATAAGTTATCTGAATTAAATAGTAACTCAAACCCTATGGAATTTAAATGCAATACCGAGTTAGAATTTTATAGGCATCCAACCATATTATGTGACTATGGCGATGTTATACCAGGAACAGATGTTAAGCAATTTTGTATGGTTGTATATAAAAACGATGAAAATAAAGACACAATAGCATATGTTGACCGTACTATGATAACTGGTGAAGAAGTAGTGTGTATGCCTGAAGAAACAGAAGACGAACCCGATGATGATGATGATGATGGAGGCAATACTGGTGGAAACACTGGAGGAAACACAGGTGGAAGTACAGGCGGGAAAACAAGCGGTAGTACTTCAACCAAAACAACATGTAAAGCATCAAAGGCTTTAAAGAATCAAACCACATATGATGCTGATAAGAAGTCAATTGTTCCTATAAAAAGGGATGTTTGTTATGAATATGATGGCAAAGGAAACTTTAAAGTAAATGGTAATGATGAAAGAGAAATATTTAAGTGTGCAAGTGGATATCGTAGGGTAATTACACCAGACCCAGTAAATAATTCTTGTAAAGATTTATCTGGCACTTCTAGAACACGCTCATGTTTTATAACATATAAATACACATGTCATTCTGTTGATAGACCTAAAGTTCATGGAACTGGAAGTTTAGTAACGCCAGACAATGTTGGAACAATATCAATTAAAGGAACAGATAGTTCAACTAATACTGGTTTAAAAGGTTATATTATAAATAATGGTGAGGGTGTAACTGAAGATTCAAAATGGCAAGCATTTGAAAACAGTGAATATATAGCCTCTGTTCAAAGGCATGCTGGGCATCACTTTGCTTGGGTAATGACTAATGATCAATCAATTAGTTATCCGATTATGTTAAGAATTTATAGTGATGATGTTTCGACTACTGCAGAAATTACAGCAAAAGGTCCAAACGATGATTTAACTCATACATTAAAGCCTCTTAAAACAGATGATGGATTAGCGTATTTAGATGGGGTTACGTCTCAAGAATATGTTAGATTATCTAATCAGTTAATGAAAGATTCAATGATTGCAACTGGATTTGATTTATTTACAACTGCTTATGAACTGACTGTTGAAAGTGATAAAATTGCACTTTATGCAACTTTAACTAGTAGTGATGCTAAATATGTTGAGGGATATGAGCCAAGAACTATTGATTTAGATTATGGACGAAATGTTGCGATAATTAAAATAGAAAATAGCAAAGGTGCACAAAGATCTTATACATTTATAATTAATAGAACTGATACTCGTGAATCAGTAAACGCTTTAAAAGATGTTACTTTAAGTGTTGGAAAAATTAATTTTGATCCTTATGTTTCTGACTATACAGTTTCAGTTCCAAAAAACACAAAAAGTGTAAATATTAATGGAATTTTAGAAAGTGATAAATCAGCCTTTATTGCTGGATATGAGCCAAGAGCAATTACTATTAATGAAGATATAACATCGGCAGTATTAAAAACAATCAGTGAGGCTGGAATAACTAGAAATTATGTCTTTACGTTTATAAAGACAGGTGCTGAAGAGGAACTAAATATTTCAAATAGTGCATATTTAAGTTTCTTATCAATTCCTGGAACCGAAATATATTTTGATAAAGAAAACTTAAGTTATTCAGTTTCAGTAGAATATGCAACTGAGTCTGTCAAAGTTTACGCACTTCCAGAAAGTGATAACGCTATTGTTGAAATAAATGGTAATCTAGGACTTAAAGTAGGTGCTAATAAAATTGAGATTATAGTTACTAATGGTTCTGTTACAAAGATTTATAATGTATTTATAAATAGAAAAGAAGATGGACTTGGAGTATCAAGTGATACTAAACTTGAGACACTAACAGTTAAAGATTATGATATTAATTTTAGACCTGATGTTCAAGATTATATTTTAAAGATAAAAAGAGAAAAGACTTTATTATTAACAGCTACACCTGCAAGTGATCGTTCAGAAGTTTATATGTATGGTAATAATGATTTAACAGCATTTAGTACAGTTAGAATTAAAGTAATTGCTGAAAATGGTGATACTGGTTTATATTCTGTTGATATAATAAAAGATGTTTATAATAAACAGTTAGAAACCACGGTTGCGATAGTCGGGAGTATTATTATTCTTGGCGGTGGTATAATAATAATGGTTAACAAAAAACGTAAGAAACTTCAAGATTATATAGAAGAATAGGAGGGGATGAATATGAAGAAGTTAAAATATTTATTAATTATCTTACTACTTATAATTCCAACAATTGTTTTGGCAGAAGTTGAACATGATACTCCAGTTAGGATATACGATACTAAAACTGAATGTGAGGCGCAACTTGAACTTAATGGAGCAAATACAAATGCGACAAATGGTTATTATTTAAGTTGTATTGAGGTAACTTGTGTAAGCAGCAAAGTTACTCATGCTGATTTTGCTCCACTGAATAGTAATGTGACCTGTGCAAATGGAAATAAAAATCCTTATCGAGAACTTATCGATAGTGCAATTGCTACGGGACATGGACTTGAATTAGGAGCTACATGTTCAGTCGATGATCAAGATGAAGATTACTTAAAAACTCTGTATGCAACCAGAATAGATCAGTTTAATTGTTTGTTAAACAGAAACGGTACCGCTTATACTAGTGGAACTGTTGATCCTGATGAAGATAAAACCAAAGATGAAACTAATCCCCAAACCGGGATAAATACTTATTATTTAGTATTAGGAAGTACCGTAGTTTTATTAAGTACCGGATTATATATAATAAACAAGAAAAATTTGTTTAAAAAGATTTAAATATTAATAATTATGTGCTATTATTAATATAGGTCTTGATAGAAAAAAGAATATCATTACTGATATCTTTTTTTTGAAAAAGGAGCATTATATGAGACGAGTTTTAAAAATAGCATTATTTATTTTTGTTTTAAATGTTTTTATAATTGAGGCTTCTGCCGCAAGTTTTAATACACCTACTAAAAGTGATATGACTTATGGAGAGTGTCTTGATTTTCAAGAAAGTATAAAAACTAGTAGTGGGAACGGATATTTTGGGAATTGTGTTAAAGCAACATGTTATAGTGGTATTTGGAAAACAGAATATCGTTTATCTGAAGATATTATTAGTTGTACTAATGGTAATGAGTCTAAATATTTACAAATTATAAATAATGGTTGTATTCCTTATATTGGAAGTTGCACGCCTTCTACAAATGTTAAATATTGTAGTGTTGTCACTTATTTTGATTGTAATAAAACCTCAACTGGTGGTGGATATACACCTCCTACTGTAACTACAAAACCAACTACAAGAACGACAACAACCAGGGCTCCAATTATTCCGACGCCTCCAACTACTACTCCAGCTCTAAAAAGTAATAATAATTATTTAACAAATATAGAGTTTGATCCTGGCAAAATAAATTTTTCTAAAATGACTGAGGAATATACTTTAGAAATTTTTGAAAACACTACTTCAATAGTAGTTAAACCTATTCTTGAAGATAAAAAAGCTAAGTATATTGTTTCAAATAATACGGATATAAGTTTTGATATCCCCATAACAATAACTGTTACTGCTGAAAATGGTGAAACCCGGGTTTATACAATTAAACTAAAAGCTTTAACGGAAGAAGAAACTCTTAATTCTAATTCAAAGTTAAGCTCACTAATAATTTCTGGATATAATATTAACTTTACTCCAGATATATTTTCTTACTCACTTAAAATTAAAGATGAGACTAATTTAGCAATAGAAGCTGTTTTAGAAAGTTCTGCTTCTAATTATGAAATAAGAGGTAATTATGATTTAAAAAATCATTCTAAAATAGAAATTATTGTAACTGCAGAAGATCAGTCTCAAACTATATATTTAATTAATATTAAGAAAAGTAATAATATAAGTGGTATTATTGTTGTTATATTAGTAGTCGGAGTAGCTGGATATGTAGGTTATAAACTTTTAAGAAAATTAACTTCAAAAGAAAAGGAAACTAATTATGAATATGAATAAAATCTTTTTGTTAATATTTATGCTTTTTTTATTACTGACACCTAGCTATGTAGCATCAGCTGCTACAAAAAAAATAACTGTTTACTGTTATTGTACATATGAAGATGGCAGTGTAAATTGCCCAGATGATTGTACTCCAGCTGGTATAGAAGAAAAAGTGATAAAAGATTGTGGTGGAAGAGAGTCGACAGTGGACTCAGTAGAATATTCTTGTGCTATAGGAATAGGTCTTATAAATCCTAGCGGATTAGGCAAAGGTGCTTCTCCAAAAGATGCATGCCAAAATTATGTAAATCTCCATAATTTTGATAGGTCAGATCTAAAAGTAAAAGCAAAAGCAACGTGTACTCCTAAAATGGAAGGTGTCGGAGAATATATTTGTGAAGAAGAAGATGTTCTTAAAGTTTTAACTTTTGCTGGATATCTACTATACTTTGCTAAAATACTTGTTCCTTTTATAATAATTTTAATGGGAACCTTTGATTATTATAAAGCTGTGACGGCAGATAAAGATGATGAACTAAGTAAACAGACAAAGATCTTTATAAGAAGAATCATCTTAGGAATTATTGTTTTCTTTATTCCAACCATTTTAAATACCTTTATGTCACTCTTAAGTGACCGAAGTGCTGAAATTGCTTTATATGAAGAGTGTGTAACATGTATATTAGAGCCATTGTCTTGTAATAAGTAAAGCTTTACATAGCAATTTAATAATAATTGTTTAAAATATAAAACTGATGTATAATAATATTAATAAGATAGGAGGACTTATAAATGAAAGAAGCAAGTGGAGAGTTAAGTATGACAGCTATTGCTGTTGTTGCAATTGCCGCAATTGGGGTGGTGTTTACTACTTTAATATGGCCATCTATTAAAGCTAATATTACAAGAAGTACGAACTGCTCACAAATTATTAGTTGTAAACCAGCATCTGATGGTGCAAAAAGCCAAGAATGTATATATCTTGATGAAGATGATAAGGAACAAACAGTTATGTGCCCAGTAAAAGATTAAAAAATAAAAAGGAATTGATTAAAGATGAGAGAAGCCATAGGGGGTACCTGGATTTTTGGTATCGTTGTTACTTTTATTGTGCTATTTAGTAGTTTTCTGGCGATATCGGTTAACTATTCTAAGGCTTTTCATGTTAAGAATGAAGTAGTAAGTATTATTGAAAAGTATGAAGGATATAATGACTCTAGTCAGGAAGCAATAGCAAATTACATGAGTGGTTATGGATATTCAGTAAGAGGATCTTGTTCTAATCGCGGAGAAGGCTATGATGGAACTAACGGAAAATATCGCTACTGTATTAGTTGCGTGACAACAAATGATACTTTAAAGAAAACTTATTATACAGCTACTGTATTTTTCAAACTTGATTTACCAGTAATAGGAGATATATTTACTTTTCCGGTAAGTGGAGGGTCAAAATCAATTCACTTCTCAACTGATTTTTATGATTTAAAATGCGAAAATATATAAGGAAAAAACATGAATATAATAGTTAGTAATCAAAATAAAATAATTAACACTTTAAATGTAGATGTAATAAAAACTCTTGTTGGAGAGTTTTCTTTAGATGAACTTAATAATGAACTAGTTAATTTTTACTATAATAAAATTATTGTTGATATAACTGCAATTAAAAATTACTATGATATAAGTAGCACTACTCACTTTTTAAAAGGATTTGATGCAGATAGGGTTATTATTCTCCTTAATGATAGTGAAGTTGTTAATAGTCCTAGTTATTTGAGTAAACTAGTAGAAAACGGGTATTATAACTTTACTAGAAATGTAGCAGGTGTTAATTATTTAGTTAATAATCCTAATTCTATTGAAGACGTAAAAGATTATATTAAAGAAGATAATCTATATATACCTCCTAAAGAGGTATATATAGAAAAAACTATTGAAGATAAACCGGTTAAATTTAAAAGTAATAATAACCAAATAATAATTGGCATCCAAAACTTAACTGAGCATGCGGGTGCAACAACCTTAGCGTATATGATGGTTAAGCAATTAAAACATAACTATACAGTTAAAGGTATTGAAATGAATAAACAAGATTTTATTTATTTTCGTGATTCTGATCTTTCATTTTGCACTAGTGATCAGGAACTTTCATTAAGAATTAAAGAGTTTTCTAAAGCTGATGTAATTATTATTGATTTAAATGGAACCGATAATGAAGAAAAATGTGATGAAATAGTATATTTAATTGATCCAGGTACTATTAAATTAAACAAGTTATTAAAAAAAGATAGTAATATTCATCTTAAAATGAAAGATAAAAAAATAATTCTTAATAGAAGTTCTATTAAAGGAGAAGATATTCATAATTTCGAATATGAAACTAAAATTAAAGTTTATTTTAATATAGTTAATTTTAATGATCGAAGAGAAAGAATTAAAATTATTGATGAATTTCTATATAAATTAGGTTTTAAAAAACAAATTTTAAAAAAAACCAGCTTTTTTGCTAGTATTTTCAATAAAAGCTAAGAGTTTTGTTGACTTTTACTAAATTATAATATAGAATTTATATAGATGTAAGGGAGAGATTATAAATGAATAATTTAATAGTATCAGCAGTAGATGTAGGAGAGTTCTGTACAAAGGCATCAGAAATATTACAATTCGCTGGTTGGGTATTAACTTTTTTCAAAGTTGCAATTCCAGTATTAATTATAGCACTGGGAATGTTTGATTTTGGTAAAGCTGTAGTAGCAAGTGAAGATGATGAAATTAAAAAGCAAACGACAAGACTAGTATATAGAGCAATTGCTGGTATTGTAATATTCTTTATACCAACAATAGTCCTTTGGCTATTTAGTGTAGTTGGTAATTATGAAACAGCTAAAGAAGCAGCCGAATTTAGTGTTTGTCAAGACTGTATATTAACACCATGGAGTTCAAATTGTAAATCAGCTGTTGCTAATTCTAAATAATAAAAAGCAAAACAACGAAAGTTGTTTTTTTTCTTGGCTTAGCACGCAAATAGTTATAAACTTTGCTTGAAAAAACTGTATTGTTCTGATATACTTTTAGATAGGAAATAGTAATTTTTAGATTGAGGTTTTTAAATGAAACATAAATATTGTTTTTTGTTTATATTATTATTTTTTATACTTTGTTTTATAGGTGTTAATGAGGTTAAAGCTGATCCTATAGTTTTTGGAGAAAATGATTATTCAGTAACACTTTTAGATAATGATTCAGATAATAAATGTGAAGGGCTTCTTGGGCCAGTATTAAAAAAGGATTTAGAGCAAATATTAAAGATAATTAGAATAGTGGGACCTTTAGCGGTAGTTATATTAAGTTCGGTAGAATATATATCTGCAATAGCTGGTAAAGATGATGATGCTATAAAAAAATGTACACAGAAATTAGCTACAAGACTAATTCTTATCGTTGTCCTTTTCTTTTTACCAATTCTTTTAAATATATTATTAAGTTTAATTGATCAAAAATATACAACGTGTATTAGTTAGGAGCTGGGCATATGATAAATTTATTCACAACTAGTGGCATCCTTGGAGATTGGCTAGCAAATACTCTTAATGCTATTGGTCTTTTTCTAGACTGGATTTTATATTCACTTATATCGCTGATGTATCAGGTTTTTATTGCGATAAGTCAAGTTAACTTATTTGGGGAAAGCACTTTAAGATTAATAATAGATCGCGTTTTTACAGTTTTAGGTATTGCTATGTTATTTATAATGGCATATGAAATTATTTTACTAATTATAAATCCCGATAAATTAACAGGAGAAAATGGTGCTAAAAGATTAGTTACTAAAATTATAACTTCAATTGTTTTAATAGTACTCTTGCCAACTGCTTTTAAATATATGCAAATTTTTCAGTACAATGTTATTACTTCTAATGTAATTGGTAATATTATTTTAGGAGGCTCAAATACTTCAAATACTGGTGATGATATTGCAAAAGCTGGAACTAATATGGCTCTTACTTTAGCAACTACTTTTTTTCATCCGGTTGAAAATGGGGTAGAGTATACTTATACTGCCTGCCTAGATAAGGTAAATGAAGTTAATATATGTAAAACTTATGTTGATGTTTATGATGACTGTTTAGATAAAAATGATGCAGGTGCTTTATTTATGAATAATAAACTTCATAATTCACTTTATTTAAATGCTTGGGAATCTTTTTTGAATCTGGAAAGCAAAATGGTGTATAGACCATTGATGAGTACAATAGTAGCAATACTAGCATTAAAAATGATAATTTCATATTGTATTGATATTGGAATAAGGGTTGCTAAACTTGGTTTTTTACAAATATCAGCACCTATTCCTATAGCAATGAATATTACTGAAAAAAATTCAATTTTTGAGACTAAGTGGTTTAAGTCTCTAAAAGATACATATCTTGATATTTTCTTGAAATTAATTATTATTTATTTTGCAATGTTTACAATAACCTTAGTCCCAGAAGTAATTTCTAATATGTGGGCAACGAGTGGTAATTTCTTAGTTCAAGGGCTGGCAACTGTTGCCGTAATTTTAGGAATTCTACAATTTGCTAAAGATGGACCAAAACTTATCAAAGACTTATTTGATATAGATCTTGATATTAGTATTAAGAAAAAGCTTGGCGAAAACGAATATGCAATGCGTGGTGCAACTGCTATTAGTGGGGGAATTAGAGGCTTTGCCCAAGGAAATGTTGGAGGATCACTGTTAGGTGCTCGCGAGGGTTGGAAATATGGTGGAGATATCAAAGACCCTACTAAGATTCGTGGTGCTGGTAGAATGGCAGCGTCTGATGCAATGAGAACTCGTCAAAATATATTAGATGAAAAAGAAAAATACACAAGAGAAGGATTTAAAAGTTATTTTAAGGAGAAAATCGGCGATATAAAAGATGATTATAAAGGAAGAGGAACAACTATTTTTGATCAAAGCCTAAAAGCAGCTTCTAGCGTAGAAGCATCACGCAACGAATTTAGTGATTTATTAAAAGCCAGAACAGCTGTTGGAAGAGCTGAAGATGCTCGAGATAATCAGCATACAAATATTATGGGATCTAATGAATCATTTATGAAGGAATATAAGGCAGAATTTGCTCGAAACCCTAGCATAGAAAAAAGCTTTAAAGATGAAAACGGAAACTTAATTGAAAATGCTCAATTTGAGTTTGCAGAATATATGCGTAAACAAGCCAATAATTCTATTGATAAACTTAAGACTGATGAATTAAAGAAAATATTTAGTGATAAAACCAATTCTAAGTATGATGGTATTCATTCACAAATTAAATCAACAATCGACCAATTGAAAGAAAACAAACATTTATTAGGTTCAGAAATAAATCGAATCATTACCGATTATAATTCACTAGGAGAAAAAAGACTTGAAAAAACCGGAATTAAATATAATAAAATCAAAGATGGGGATTTAGAAGCTTTACATTCTGAATTAACCAAAGTCGATAATGCCGATTTAATTGTTGATTTAATGGATTCTAAGATGAGAGCAACATTATCAGATGCTGTGGTAAACTTTAAATCTAAACGCGATACAGCTGCCAAAGAAAAAAAATAAAAGGAGGAATAAAATGGGGAATAACAATTATTTAATACCAGCCAATTCAAAAAAATCAATGCTAATATTAGGTTTCTTTAATCAAGTTGATTTAATAATATTTGGAACCGGTGTAGGTTTAAGTTTTATATTTTTACTGGCTATTAGAACTAATAGTTTATCAACTTCAATAATGATATTACTGCCAGCATTAATTGCAACGTTCTTAGTAATACCAGTGCCTAATCATCATAATATTAGAACATTTATTGGTAATGTTTATCAGTATTTTACTAAGAGAAGAACCTATTATTGGAAAGGATGGTGTGCAAGTTATGTCGAAGAAGTTAAATAATTCTAAATATTCAGAAGATTGGCTTCCTATAAAATCAATTCAAAATGGAATGATCTTACTTGATGGTAATTATTATGTAGCGGGAATTAAAATTGAACCAAAAAACATCTTTATTTTGGATTATCAAACTCAAAATAATGTTATATTTAATTTGCGTAACTTTTATAATATAATTGATTATGAATTTTGGTTAATCGTAGCAGATCGACCAGTTGATATAAATTTATATTTATCTCAGCTTCAACTACAGTATAATGATGCATCTAATCAAGTATCACGCAAGATTATATCTGAGGATATTGCTAAAGCTGAGCTTTTTAGTAGTACTCATGTTAATGCCGTTGATACTGAATATTTCATTCTCTTTAGAGATAAGAAAACCGAAGTTCTGCAAAAAAGAGTTCATACAATGATAAGCACACTTGCTGGAGTTGGTTTAATATCAAGGCAAGTAAGTGATGAGGATATGAAGTTCTTATTGCAAAATTTCTTAAATGGTGGGGTTAAAAATGAATATGGGACGGTGATGGCTGATGTCTAATACATTTAAAAGCGAAATAGCACCTAAGGGAATGAACTTTGGGATAAATGATTTTATGATAAGTGATAAATATGCAACTATTTTAACTGTTATAAGTTATCCAAAATTAATTCAACCAGGATTCCTTGCTAATATTACTAATTTACCTGGTATTAAAGTTGTTGTAAAACATATTCCGATTGATTTTTCAACGATGAGTAGAATGATTAATAAAGAGATTGCAGATCTAAAACAAAGATTTCAAAATGAAAGAGAAAGAACTATTCAAGAAAGAATTCGTCAAGATTATGAATCACTTGAATCATTTGTACAAATGTTAGCATCTACTCAATCAAAAATATTTGATTTTCAGATGCATTTAATGCTAACTGCTGATTCAAAAGAAGAATTAGAATCTCGAAAAATGCAAATTAGAAACTATTTAGATGCGATGGGGATGAGAGCTATTCCCATGATGTTTGAACAAGAAAAAGTTTTAAAATCAATTTTACCGATTTTTCCAAAGCAAGATATTGAAAGAAGAGTTGGAACCCCAATTCCAAGTCCAACTATAGCTGCTATGTATCCGTTTGTCTTTGATAGTATTAAAGACCCAGGTCTAGCAACTCTTCTTGGTGTAGATTTCTCTGGTGGAGTGGTCTTATTTAATCAGTTTTTATACCAAATAAAAAAAGAGCATAATCGAAATAATGCTAATATGATTATTTTAGGAACATCTGGATCGGGAAAAAGTACGGCTGCTAAATTACTTTTACGTACTCATTTTAGAAATGGTACTAAAATAATTGCGATTGATCCTGAAGGTGAACTTTCAGAAATGACTCATAACTTTGGGGGAGACTTTATTGATTTAGGCAAGGGTGGTAAATTTGGAATTATTAACCCTCTTGAGGTAATAATCGATGTTGATGAAGAAGAACTTAAAGATGGACTCGGTTATACAGTGTTAACAAGAACTCTGCAAAGCTTAAAAGCGTTTATGAAATATTACTATCCATCAATTGAAGAAGATGTTCTGGCAATGTTTAGTGAGGTTGTACTTGATACTTATAAAAGGTTTAATATTCATTTTGAGGCAGACTTTAGTGGATTTACTTCAAAAGATTTTCCGATCTTTGATGACGTATATGCAACAATAAGAGGCAGGCTTTTATCAATGCCTGAGGCAACTCGTGAAAAAGATGTTATGGAAAGATTAGAACTTAAAATAAGACCTTTTGTCAACGAATTAAAGTATTATTTTAATGGTCATACTTCAATTGAAACTAAGAGTAACTTTGTTGTCTTTAATATTAGAGAGCTGATGAACAGCGATGAAAATATTCGTAATGCCCTGTTTTTTAATATATTAAAATATGCCTGGAGCTTATGCTTAGACTCATCTGTTAATACTATAATGTCTGTTGATGAGGCCCATGTACTACTTTCTAGTAGAAATGAACTAGGGGCTGAATTCTTAGCGCAAATTCAAAGAAGAAGTCGTAAATATAATACAGGAACAATTATTATTACTCAGCAGCCAACTGACTTTGCAGCAGCTAATATAATTACTCATGGTAAAGCAATCTTTGATAATGCTGCTTACTATCTAGTTATGGGACTAAAAAAACAAGCGGCCGAGGATCTATCTAAATTAATAGATTTAAATGATAATGAAAAAGAAAGCATTAAAAGTTATAACCAAGGAGAAGCATTATTTGTCTGTGGTTCAAGAAGAATGAGAATAAATGTAGTTTTAACTCAAGATGAGCTTGACTCATTTGGATCAGGCGGAGGCTTATAAATTAGGCGGTGATTTAAAAGTGGTTAAATTTAAGAAAAAAAATATGTTGTTTAAAAAGAAGAAGATTTTTATTCTTTTCTTTTTAATAACTTTTTTTATTTTTAATCTCCGTGCATCTGCTGCTTATTTTAATTATGCTGATTTTGATTTTGATAAATTTGCCGAAGAAAATAAAACCTACTGGACTGGAATGTGTTCTGGAGCTACCACGGAATCTGAAGAAGAAAAATGTGTTGAACTAGTTTTATCTAAACAAAGACAATTTTATACCCGTCTTTATAAACTTTTAACAAAATATCAAAAAAGTGGTTATTTTATTGATGATAATATTATAATTGCAACGGTATTTTATGGGCTTACTCCTGATTTATTTACTGATAATGGTGATCTTTATAAAAAAACAATTAATGAAAAAGAAAGTGCTTATAATTACGATGAGAATCTAGATATTGATAACTATGATGTTAATGCCGAGCCAAGTTATGATTATTTTAAAAACGAAACTGAAACTTTAGAAGTTTTATTAAAAAATATGTTTGCTTATATGTCGGTTTGTTATGGTATTTATGGAGAAGTAACAGAAGTCCAAGGAGAAGATGGCACAATTATTCAAAGTTGCATAAGCGGAGGCTTTCCTACAACAATAAATGGTTCATATGTCTGTGCCAGCACAGCTGATTCTAAATATTTTGGATTTTGGGAATATATGGCGGAAAAATCTGGGGTAAATTCTTTTTTTGGTTTAACTAATTCATCTCGTGAACACTGCAGGGCACTAGGTGTGCAATATTCTGGTGGGACAGTTTATGATATGCAAAATAAAAAACAAGGACCACCCTCTACTTTAAATAAGTACTGGGAGTTTTTAGAAACTAGTACTTACTTTGATAATAAAGCTCATTTAAAGAATTATTTTAATTATATTTTAGAAGAAACTAATTATAAGGATATGAAAGAGTTCCATGAAAAAGCACCCAATAATTTAAAAGAAGAATATTCAGATGAACTTATTTTAATTAGGAAAAGTATTGTTAGAGGTATTAAAAGTGTTTTAGAAACTCAAGGAACAAACGCATCAAACGTTAATCTTATGAGCCTTAATAATTCATTATATTGGTGGCCAATAGGCGGAAGCGAGCTTACCTCTGATGGCTCTGGAAAAGAGTATGCCTTTGGCGAGCCAACAACTATTAAAATCTCAAGCTTTTATGGACTGCGCATGCATCCAGTCACCCTAGAGGAAAATAGCTTTCATAAGGGTATTGATATAGCCGGACCAATTGGTACTCATATAATTGCTGCAAGAGCTGGAATCGTTGAACAAGTAGTCGTTAACTGTATATCTGGTGGAGATCATTCATGTGGTGGTAGATATGGAAATTATATTATTATCTCTCATGGCGATGGAAACCATACCCTGTATGCTCATCTTCACGAAGATACGATTATGGTTTCAGTTGGTGAAAGCGTAAATCAAGGCCAGCTCATTGGAAAAATGGGAAGTAGTGGCAGAGCAACTGGGTCTCATCTTCATTTTGAAATAAGAATTGGATCAAACTCAGCAAATGGAGTTGTCGATCCACTAACATATATTTCCGCTGAAAACCCTCGGGCAGCTGCATTTTCTACTAATTTAGTTGAAGGAGATACTAATCAAGAGACTCTATGTAGAACATTATTATCAAGTGGTTATAGTGTAAATGGAACTATAGCTCTGATGGTTAATGCTAAAGCTGAAAGTGGTTTTAACCCTTTAATAGATGGAGACTTAATAAATGGTGTTTATACAAGTTATGGCTTATTCCAGTGGCATGATACTCGTAAAAACAATTTAATTACAATGTTTCCAGGAAATTATTCTAATATTGATAGTCAAGTTAGTTTCTTGAAATATGAACTTGAAAACGGGTATTTTAATTTATATGATAGTTTACTTATTGGAAGTTCTGCAACTGATACTTTATCTTATAACTTTTGCTATGAATTTGAAAGACCAGCAAATAAAGAAACCACTTGTCTCACAAGAACAAATAATTATTTAAAAGAAATGAGTAATTATGTTAATAATAATTGCCAGTAAAGGAGAATAAAAATGAACTTGGAATTAAATAAAAAGAATATTATAATGCTAGCTGTTTTTGTTTTAATTATAATAACTGGCTTATTACTCCATGATTATCGTAATCAAGATTTATCAGATAAAATTAATAATAAGATTACACTAGTAAATGACTATAGCCAGTTTTTTACAATTAGTAATGCTGGAAATAAATATATTAGTTATCTTCTAAAAAAAGATAATGAAAAATTAATGTTTTTGTTAAATGAAAAGTATATTTCGGTTAATAGTATTACTAAAGAAAACATTTTAAATAAACTTACTTTACTAGAAAGTGGCAGTTATACATTTGAGGCTCGTAAAATATATCAAGAAAGACTAAGTAGTGATATAACTAGATACTATATAAAAGGAGATTTATCACTTGAAATAATGGATGAATACCAAAGACCATCTGACTACTATTTAATAATTGAAATGGATTCGGTAAATAATACTTTTGAAGTAACTCCTTATAATGGGAAGATTTTTATGGAGGCATAATGGAATTTATTAAAGAGAATAAAAAAACTTTATTAATTTGTTTTTCAATCTTAATTATTGGATTAATTATTAGCTATTTAATAAAAAATAATATAATCTCATTTACAGGCCGAGAAACATCGGAAATATACTTAAAAAACTATGAAGTAAATGAAGTAGTGCCAATAAATATGGATGAAAAACAAATGGCAAGAAAATACTTGGCTGATTATGTAAAATTAATATATCTTGATCCAGAAAAAGCATATTCATTAGTAGAAGATGCTTACCGTGAAAAAAGATTTGGAAGTTTAAAAAAATTTAATGAATATTTTAGTGATTTAATAAGTGATTCGTTCTTTAAAGCAGAAGTAAAAAACTTAAGTGTATCTCCAAAAGGAGATCATCAAGAATTTTATATAATTGATGCTAGTGGCAATGTTTTTATCTTTGAAGAATATAGCATTATGCAATATAAAGTTAAATTTGATTTGTATAATTAATAAATAATAAAAAGAAAAGAGGTGATAAACTTGGATGAAGAACTAACAAATGAAGAATTAGAGGCAGAGAAGCAAGAAGCATTAGATGCCCGAAGTAAACAGACTAATACTAAAATAGCTAAAACAGGTGCTAAAGCTGTAGCTAATTACTTTACTGCCGGTCAAGGTGGTGAAGTTGTTGAACTTGCTTCAAAAACCAGAGCTGGTAGTGCTATTATAGATGCAGGAGGACAGGCACTAACCGCGGCAACTAAAACTATGCCTATGGGCGACAAAGTTCAGAAGGCCTTAAATACAGCTGATGATGCTGGTGCAATTGATATGGTAGATAAAGCCATGGATGGAGCAGCTGGAACTGCATCATCATTGGCAGACTCTAACCTAGACTCAGGTTTATCATTGCCTTCTGATTCCCCAAAAGATGCCTCACCTAGTTTAAGTCCACAAGCTCTATCTGGAGGTTTAAATGTTGGCTCTAACCCTCTAAATACTTTTAAAATAGTTGGAATGATAGCTGTCGGATTACTTCTAATAATAATTATAGCATCAAATCAAAATGCTACCCTTGCTTTAACTTCAAAATCTGGAGGAGCATCTGCTGTATTAGAATCAAGTAATACTTTTTTAACAGATCAGCAAATAGAGAGTAAACTAATATATATTGGCGATTCCCAAGCTATTGGAATGAGAGATGCTTTAAATAAATCATCTATTACCTATATTGCTGATGTTGCAAAAGATTATTATTGGTTCGAAGAAACAGCTTTGCCAGAATTATCTGCTTATATTTCAGCAGATACCCAGAAGTTTGTTGTTATAGAACTAGGAACAAATGATTTAGGTAATATCGATAAATATATTGATAAATATAAATTATTAAAAAATAATTATCAAAATGTCAAGTTTTATTTTATGGAAGTTGGTCCAGTAGATGAGGCTTTAGCTCTAGAAAATGGATATATAATAACTAATACTCAAATAGATGAATTTAATTTAAAATTAAAAAATGCTTTTCCAGAAGAGTATATCGACATTAATAGTGTAATTAAAGATAACTTTGAAACAAGTGATGGAATTCATTATTTATCTTCAAGTTTAATAAAAGTACATGAAACAGTTATTAAAAACATTCAAGCTAAAAACAATTTTATTTTTTTAAAAAATTATCCTATAGCTAGTGAATCACAAATATTAAAAGGAACATCAATAACAAATGCAATTTCTGCATCAGGAGTTAATACATTAAATAATTATATTAATATTCAAATAGAAGCTGGTGGAAAATGCACTAGTGCTGGTGTAGTAGGGGCTGCTATTGGTCTTATACATGGTCTTCATAACGAAGGGTATCACCTACCATATTATTATGGAGGAGGCCATGGTACTAATAATGGTGTTGATTTAAAATGGGGGACTAATATTGGTCCTAGCACTCCGACTAAAAATGGGAATGTCTATGAATATAGTGGACTTGATTGTAGTGGCTTTATTGCTTGGGCAATGAATAATGCTGGTGTTAGCGGTGGAGGCGAGGCATCTACTTATACTAGCTATGGAAAAGAAATAACATTTGATGCATTAACACCTGGTGATTTACTTGTCAGTGAAGAGCATGTTATTATGGTTATTGAAAACAAGCAAACTTACTTGCAGTGTGCTGAGGCAACAACAGGAGGCGTTCAGTTTACAACCAGAAATAAAGCTAATCTTACGAATTATAAGTTTATTGATATGGATAATTATTATATTAATAATTGTATGGTAGGTTAAAATGAAAAAAATAATTTTAATAATATTAATAAGCTTTATAATTACAGGTTGTGATGCTATTTATACTGTAGAACTAACAGATAGTAAAATAAATGAAACTTTAGAGATAAATAATTATGATAAAAGCACCTCCACTAGCGGAGAGTACTCTAAGATGATTGATTTAGTTTCATCATCGAATGTCGCAACAGATTACCGAAATGAAGTACCAGAATCAAATAATAAAATAGATGGTATTAATTACTATAATATTAAAAAAATAACAGATAATAATAACTTAGGAGTTAAATATCAAGCAAATTTTACTAAAGAAGAATATGAGTATTCAACTTTAGCATTTGAAAATACTCCTAAATTTAATTATAATTTTAATACTAAATATATAAATATTAATACTGATATAATCAACGCTTTTTCTAGGTATAAGAATCTTAATAAATTAACAATTAAACTTAAAACAAATCACGAAGTAATAGAAAATAATGCCGATGAATTAAAAGAAGGTACTTACTTTTGGTATCTAGATCAAAATAATTATTTAGATAAAAAAATCAATCTAAAATTAAGTTCAACCCATACTATAAATCAACTAAATATATTAGAACTAGATGAAAATAATTATTTTGGATCTAGTACCTTAATCGCACTTTATTCAATCTTAGGATTAATTTTATTAATTACTAGTGTTATAATATTCTTTAAAGTAAAGAATTCAAACCGGTAATAGTAGCTAAATATCGAATTTTGATATATAATAACCTTACAAGGAAGTGACATATGAAATTTAGAGTTTCAACTAAAGATTTAATAATATTTATAATATTTTGTATATTTTTACTTTATTTATGTGCAGTAGCAGTCTTAAATGTTACATCACTTTTAAATGAAGGAATATTTTCAGGACTTAACCCTTTACCTGCTTTTTCAAGTCCTTATTTAGGTGCAACGATTGTTGTTTTTCTTGCAGTACTAATTGTCATATTTTTTAGTGTATCATCTTATATTTTTGATAAAGATGGTTCTGGTTTTGGTTTAAAACTAGGAGAAAAAGATGAAAAAGGCTATAGTAGATGGACCAAAGATCGGGAAATGAAAGCAGCAAAAGATATAGCTAAAATCAAGATTAGTGATGAAGAAACCACAGCCGCAGGAATTCCTATTATTAATAATGGGAAAGAAATGTGGGTTGATGATGGTGAGAATCACACCCTTGTAATTGGTGCAACTGGTTCTGGTAAAACAACTGCGGTCGTAGACCCACTTGTTCAAAGCCTAGCTAAAGCTGGCGAAAGCATGATCTTAACTGATCCTAAAGGTGAAATATATAAAAACCATAGTGAAATGCTAAGAAGTAAAGGCTATAACATCATTGTTTTAAACTTTAGAAATCCTACTTTAGGAAATGCTTGGAATCCCCTTACTTTACCTTATAGATTACATAAATCAGGTAATACTGATAAAGCAACTGAATTATTAGATGACGTTGCCTTAAATATTTTATATGATCCAAATAATAAAGCTGAGCCTTTTTGGGAAAAAAGTGCAGCTGACTATTTTTCTGGACTAGCTCTAGGATTATTTGAAGATGCTAAAGAAAAAGCAATTAACTTAAACAGTATCAGTTATATGTCAACCGTAGGTGAGGAAAAATTTGCAACAAGTGATTATATAAAAGAGTATTTTATGCTCAAAGGAGAAGCATCAAGTGCTTATGTCTTTGCATCTAACACAGTAAATGCTCCATCTGAAACTAAAGGAGGAATATTATCTGTATTTAGACAAAAAATAAGACTGTTTGCATCCCGTGAACAACTATCAGAAATGCTTTCTTACAGTGACTTTAATATGGAAGATATTGGCAGACAAAAAACGGCGGTTTTCATGATTATTCATGATGAAAAAACAACCTATCACGCTCTTGCCACAATATTTATTAAACAGTGCTATGAAACACTAATTGATGTTGCTCAAGAAAGTGGCGGAAAGCTGCCATTTAGAACTAACTTTATTTTAGATGAGTTTGCTAATATGCCACCTTTAAAAGACGTTACAACAATGGTTACAGCAGCAAGATCAAGAAAGATAAGATTTACCTTTATCATTCAAAACTTTGCTCAGTTAAATGATGTATATGGCAAAGAAGACGCAGAAACCATAAGAAGTAACTGTGGTAACTTAGTTTATTTAATAACTACTGAACTTGCTGCCTTAGAAGAAATAAGTAAACTTTGTGGAGAAGTTAAATCAAAAGATAAAGATAAAACTGCATCAACACCACTTATTACTGTAAGTGATTTACAAAAAATGCAACTCAATGAAGTTGTAATCCTTAGAACTAGATTAAATCCATTTAGAACAAAACTAAAACCAAGTTATGAAATAAACTGGGGTTATAACTTTGCTAATGGTCAGTTAAGCGAAAGAATAAAAACCGAAATAGAACTATTTGATATTAAAGAGTTTGTTAAAACCGAAAAAAGAACTAAACTTTTTGCTGCTCTTGATAATGTTCCAAAAGAAGAAGAAAAACCAAAAGACCATATATTTAAAGAAATGCAGAAAAAAGAAATACTCCCAGAAATAGAAGAAACAAGCGAAGATATAGTAACAACATTCAATCCTTTAAATGAGCCATTTATAAAGAAAGCCCCAAAAGTAGAAACTTTAGATGAAACGGTACCTGATAATACCCCAACATTTAATATAGACGACTTAGTAAAAAGAATAGATGCTAAAATAGCTCAGCTAGAAAAAGAAGAAGAGGAAGAAAAAAATAAACCAATTGAAAAATTAGAAAACACTATATACGAAAAATTTGATGACTTTTTAGCTGATAATCAAACAGAAGAAACATCAGAACCCATTATAAATATAGATCAAGATAGTGTAGTAGTAAGTGATAACAATGTAACTGATGATCAATATTATGATGACTTCTTCCCAGAAGATTAAACACAACTTTCAAAATAATAAACATAAAATATAATATGAAAACTATTTATAAAAAAAATTATTGTCATGACGGCATATTTATCAATCTAGATCTTGATTACCAGCCATATGACAATTTATTATGTAATCATAATAAATATTTAAATAAAGACAATAAATATTATATATATTGTGAAAAAGGTCATAAAAGTAAAAAAGTAGCTAGAGTATTAGAAGCCTATGGTTATGACATAACTCTTGTCGTAACCTAGCTTCTTTTTTTAGCAATATTTTTAAGTAACTATTCACGGGAATATTATGATTTAAAGCCAGCCTTTACAGTAAAGGCTGGCTTTAAAAAGCAGCTTGTTTCAAAGTTCCTTCTTTTATCGTCTTACAGGAAGCTTAAAAACATCGAATAAA
>JAQVWT010000043.1 GCA_028709545.1 Bacilli bacterium | reverse complement strand
ATCAAAAGACACAAGTTTTTATTATATGGTAAAAAGTGGACATTTTCACTAATTATTCGATAAAAAAAAGAATAGTTATTTGAGCTATTCTTTTAGGGACATTTTCACTAATTATTTGAATTTAAAAAGTGGACATTTTCACTAACTAGTCACATAAAAATATAAGAAACTAGTTTTTTCTTGCTTATAAACATAATTTAGTTTATAATTAAAAAGAATATAGGAGGAATAAGAATGTTGAAAAAGATAAAAGGGTTTTCATTAGTAGAATTAATTATTGCAATTGCCCTTCTTGCAAGTATAGGTCTACTAATTGGACTTAATTTTAACAAAATTTTTAATAAGGAAGAAAAAGGTAGTTACGAAGAATATGTTAACAATATAAAAAGTGCAGCTGATTTGTATTTAAGCAGTAATAATAGTTTGTTAACAGAATTAAATACCAATAAAGGTTATATAATTATAACTATTAAACAGATAAAAGAAGCAGGTTTATTAAGTTCGGATTTAATAAATCCGACAACTAAAGAACCGGTTTTAGATGATGAACTGGTTACAGTTTCTCTTGATGCAAATGGATTATATAAATTTACTTATCCAGGAGTGAAAAAAGAAGAGTACTTACAAACAATTACTAAAACAATAGATTATGGAAAAGAATTTAATTGTTTATCAGATTTAGATACTATTAATTTAGGTTTAATAGATAAAAATGGGAATTTAAAAATCAATTATTTTAATAATAGTCCTAGTTATATAAGTTGTGATAAAGAGACTATTGATACAAAAGAAATAGGTAATCATGTTATAACATATAACTATGTAAATAGTGAGGGAGTAACTAAAGAAGCTAAAAGGAACTTTGTAGTAATAGATCATATAAGTCCAACTGTTACTAGTGTTGATTATAGCCCTAAAGGGTGGACAAAAGGGGATGTAACGATATCTGCTAACATCAATGATAATGAAAGTGGAATCGGATATTATACTATAAATTTAAATAAATGTGATAATTTCAAAAAAACAAATGCTAATTCAATAACAGAGGTAATATCTCAAAATGGTCAGTACTCAGTATGTGCAAAAGATATCTCAGGAAATGTAACTGAAAGTAAACTTACTATTAGTAATATAGATAAAACTCTGCCAGTGATAAATAATATCAAACAATTTACTGTGGGACTAGGAATAACGGCAACGATTGCCGATAATCAAAGTAAGGTAGTAGCCTATGCTATAAATCAAACCAGTAATGAATCTAGTGTTACTTGGACAAATATTTCTGCTACAGCTAGTACAAATATAAGTAAGGCAGTTGCTAAAATCGGGACATATTATATATGGGCAAAAGATTTGGCGGGAAATGTAAGTAAGAAATCATTTGTTGTAGTAGATAATATAAAACCGACTGTAACTAATGTTAAAGCAACCCCAACTGCATGGACAAAGGGTAATGTGACAATAAGTGCAAGTATTAGTGATAATGAAAGTGGTATAGCATCATATGCAATTAACTTAAATAGTTGTGGAACATATACATCTACAACAGCAGCAACTATTTCTAAAACCGTATCTGCTAATGGTACCTACTCAGTATGTGCTAAAGATGTCGCTGGGAATGTTACAGAAAATAAAATTACAATTTCTAATATTGATAAGACACTGCCAGTGATAAATAATATCAAACAATTTACTGTGGGACTAGGAATAACGGCAACGATTGCCGATAATCAAAGTAAGGTAGTAGCCTATGCTATAAATCAAACCAGTAATGAATCTAGTGTTACTTGGACAAATATTTCTGCTACAGCTAGTACAAATATAAGTAAGGCAGTTGCTAAAATCGGGACATATTATATATGGGCAAAAGATTTGGCGGGAAATGTAAGTAAGAAATCATTTGTTGTAGTAGATAATATAAAACCGACTGTAACTAATGTTAAAGCAACCCCAACTGCATGGACAAAGGGTAATGTGACAATAAGTGCAAGTATTAGTGATAATGAAAGTGGTATAGCATCATATGCAATTAACTTAAATAGTTGTGGAACATATACATCTACAACAGCAGCAACTATTTCTAAAACCGTATCTGCTAATGGTACCTACTCAGTATGTGCTAAAGATGTCGCTGGGAATGTTACAGAAAATAAAATTACAATTTCTAATATTGATAAGACACTGCCAGTGATAAATACTATAAGTAAAAGTACTAGTCAGTGGGTGACCTCACTAACAATAAGTACAACAATTAGTGATAATCAAAGTAAGATTATCGCTTATGCAGTAAATAAAACTAGTAGTGAGGCATCAGTTTCGTGGACTAGTATAACTGAGGTGACATCTCGCAGTATTAGCTACACTGTTACCGCAAACGGCACTTATTATATATGGGCAAAAGATAAGGCAGGTAATGTTAGTTATAAATCTATTATTATAAATAATATAGGGACTTTAAAAACCGTTAGTTTTTCAACTGATGACTTATCATCTAGTAGTTATAGTGGGTCATACAATACGGGATCAACTATTAAAGCGATAAACTCAATAACAGTTAATAATGGAACTGTTGGTTCGTATTCATATTCTGGTACAAGAATTTATTATTCGCTTAGTGGTGGAACCAGACGTAGTGGCTCTTATTCAACTACTTGTTCAACATCAGCATCATCAACATCGAAAAAAAGCAACACATATTGCGCAAGCTATAGTTGTCCTAATGGTGGGTCGTTAAGTGAGTCAACTTGTAGCGGTTCAACACTCAAAGTCATCGAGGGAGGTTGCACCTGGAAATGTGTAAATGGTAATATAACTAACTGGAGTTGTACTGATAATGGCTGTCCAGATGGGTATACTAAAGGTGAATGGGCCTGTGGCTCCCCTTCTTGTCCATATACTTCAGTATTCTGTGCAAATGCTTGTTATAAGAGTTATTCATATACAGCTACGTGTAATTCAAAAACCGAATATTATTGTCCAGATGGATATGAAGAGGTTGGTTCATCGTGTTATAAGTGCTCGAAGGGAAGTTTAAGTGGAACGTCTTGCCACTATTCATGTACTGAGTCTTATACTTATTACTGGTATAGAGTAGATGTGGAGTATATTATATGAGAAAAATTTTAATTATAAGTTTATTTTTAATCTTAATAACAGGGTGTGCCCCAAAAACTGATGAAGAAACTCCAGCTAAGATTGATCATTCTTCAGAAATAACTCAGCTTCTTAAAGATAATTATTTATTCTCACTTTATTCAGTTGGGAATCTAAGTTTAAGTGATGCTTATGTAGAAATGAACAATCAAAAACATTACTATATTGAAAATGAAGATATTAAAAATTTAGAAGAATTAAATAGTTATGTGAACAAAGTGTTTGTTGAAGAATTATATGAAGTATTATATGAGGAACTTCATTCTAAAAAAGATTTTGTAATGTTTAATGACAAATTCTTTGTTTATAATAAAGAAGAATCATGTGATATTGGTTCAGATTATGACTTTACAGATTTTGAAATTATGGAAGAAACAGATAAACATCTAATTGTAGGGTTTAATGAAATGGAATATTATGTCTATTTAAGGGATGGAAAGTATAGGCTTAATGATAATGTATTTAGATGTTTAAGCCAAAGAGAAGAAATAATTAGAAGAGCCAAAGAGGCTTTAGATAATCTTATCAATTAAACCATATTTAAGAGCATCTGATGCACTTAAATAATAATCTCTTTCCGTATCTCTATTAATTTTACTTTCAGTTTTATTACATAAAGAAGCTAAAATTTTATTTAGTTTCTTTTTTATAAGTAAAATTCGCTCAGCATGAATTTTTATATCACTTGCTTGACCTTGGGTACCACCAAGAACTTGGTGAATCATAATTTCACTATTTTTTAAAGATAATCTCTTACCTTTGGTTCCTGCAGCTAATATAATAGCTGCCATTGATGCACATAATCCAGTTGCAACTGTTGAAACATCACTTTTAATATAGTTTATAGTATCATAGATAGCAAGACCAGATGTAACACTTCCCCCAGGACTATTAATATAAATAAAGATATCATTATTATTAACTGAATCTAAATAAAGAAGCTCACTAATAATAAGATTAGCAAGGTTATCATTTATTTCTCCATTAATAAAAATAATTCTACTTTCTAGTAATTTTGAATAAATATCATAAATTTTCTCACCACTTGGATTCTTTTCAAAAATAGTTGGAATCAGCAATTTTATCACCTATTACTATCTTAATTAAAAATATCGAAAAATATACATTTAAAAGTATGACAAAATTGTCTTTTTTTGATATTATATTAGTAGAACAATAAAAAGGGTGATTACAAAATGTTATTAGATAGGTATAATATAAAAGTATATCAAGCAGGACTTAAATTTGTTTTATATGTCGCTGTTAAAAAAGTACTTGATGCAGAGGTATCTTTTTCTCATTCTCTTGATAAAGGATTATATACTGAAATACTAAGTAAACGTAAATTAACTGAGACCGATATTAATAATCTAAGATTAGAAATAGATAAAATTATTAGTCAGGATTTAAAAATAACTAGAAAAGTTATTGCTAAAAATGATGCATATAATTTTTATTTGAAAAATAATGAACTTGAAAAAGCTGGGAATATTTGTAATTTAAATAATAAAGTGGTTACTCTTTATGAACTAGATGGATTTCATAATTACTTTATGGGTAATATGCCAGCCTCGACTGGTAAGTTGAAAAATTATAAGATTACCTTTTTAGGTAATAATGACTTAATATTAAGTGTTCCCATTGAAGATGATGGAATTATTCCTGATTATGAACCTCAAGAGAAAATCTATGAAA
Organism: Bacilli bacterium; assembly: GCA_028709545.1. Lineage (GTDB taxonomy): Bacteria > Bacillota_I > Bacilli_A > RF39 > UBA660 > DUUS01. The sequence continues at coordinate 4,967 of JAQVWT010000043.1, read as the reverse complement.
GTTTTAGAATGTATAATAGGTGGATTAAAACTTTAGGGGTTAAATATGTTAATGATTTAAATAAAATAATATCGGAAAATAAAATAAAAGATTTTATTAAGAAAAATGATATTATGATGGATAATCAAGTTTATAATGCTGCGGTAAGAATTAAAGAATCAAAAAAGAAAATTATTTTGTTAGGTGGGCCATCATCAAGTGGTAAAACCACAAGTGCTAAAAAACTTGCGCTTTATTTAGAAACCTTTGGACTTAATCCAATTTATTTAGGACTCGATGATTATTTTAAAAATCGCGATGAGACACCACTTGATGAAAATAATGAGCCAGACTTTGAAAGTCTTAAAGCCATTGACTTAAAATTATTTAATAAACAATTAAATATGATGTTAAATGGAGAAAAGGTAAGTGTTCCAAGTTTTAATTTCTTTACCGGAAAAAAAGAATATAAAAATAGAATTATAAAATTAAAAGAAAATGACATAATACTTATAGAGGGACTTCACTGTCTGAATGAAGAATTAACTAAAGATATCTCCAGAGACAGAAAACTTAAAATTTATATAAGTCCTTTTACGCCGCTGGGAATAGATAGACATAATCATTTATCAACTATCGATATAAGACTTCTAAGAAGAATAATAAGAGATAGCTGGTCAAGAGGATACGCACCAGAGTATACACTTGAGATGTGGGATAAAGTTAGAGAAGGAGAAGTAAAATATGTTTTTCCTTATACTAACGAGGCAGATATTATTTTAAATACAGCATTCATTTATGAAGTAGGGGTATTAAAAGTTTATGGAGAACCACTTTTATATAGTGTATCTCCAGACTCTAAATATTATAATGAGGCAAGAAGAATGATTGATTTTATTCAGATGTTCTTTCCAATTCCAAGTGAGTACATTGAAAATGATAATGTTTTAAGAGAATTTATTGGGGAATCTTATTTTGAAGGAAGGTATTAAAGTGAAAAAAATAGCTATAAATGGTTTTGGTAGAATTGGGAGAATTGCTTTTAGAGAAATATTTGGGTCAGATGAATACCAAATAGTTGCGATTAACTCAAGAAGCGAGCCAGAAGAACTGGCATATCTTCTTAAGTATGATACAGTTTATCGAACATTAACTGATGTGGATATCAGGACTTGTGAAGAAGGAATAATTGTTGACGGGGAGTTAATAAAAACTTATATTGTGGATCAGGCAAAAGATTTACCATGGCAAGAACTAGAAGTAGACTGCGTTTTAGAATGTACTGGTGCTTACACTACTGAAGAAAAAGCTATCGAGCATATAACAGCAGGAGCAAAACATGTCGTAATATCAGCCCCAGGTAAAGGAAATATTAAAACTGTTGTTTACGGAGTAAATCACGAAATAATAAATGGTGATGAAAAAATAATTAGTGCATCATCTTGTACTACTAATGCACTTGCCCCAGTTATAAAAGTAATCAATGATAACTTTGGAATAGAATCTGGTTTTATGACAACAATCCACGCTTATACAAATGATCAAGCAACAATGGATGGTACTCATAATAAAGGAATAAATTCAAGAAGAGGAAGAGCATGTGCTCAAAATATAGTGCCAGCATCAACAGGTGCTCCATCATCAATTGGTAAAGTTATTCCAGAGGTAGAAGGCAAACTTGATGGAGCATCATTTAGAGTACCAGTTATCGATGGATCATGCATCGATTTATCGCTTAACTTATCAAAAGAAGTAACCAAAGAAGAAATAAACAACGTCTTTATTCAAAATAGTAGTTCTGTTTTAAAATTCACAATGGATCCAGTAGTATCTAGTGATGTTATCGGTAATTCTTGTGGAGCCCTAATTGATGGACTTTCTACTAAGATATTAGATACAAATAAAAAACTCGTTAAAATAGTTGCTTGGTATGATAACGAATATGGATATACAGCTCAAATGCTTAGAACAATGGAAACATTACTTAAAAAGTGATGTTTTTTTCTAATGTAATCCAAAGTAATAAAACAAAACATTCCAAAACACTACGATGAAAACGTGCAAAACACTCCGATGAAAACAAGCAAAACATCTAACTACCTCAACTATTGCATAAATCTTGATTTTTTTAAAACTTGACTTTTAAAATAAATGTAGTATTTTATAGATGAGGTGTTATTTATGAGTGATGAAATACAAAACATTATTTTTCAGTATTTTGCGAAGGATTATACAGATAAAGTTTCTAAAGAAAAAGATTTAAAGGATTATTTATACGATTATCCTGTAAGTGAATTAAAAAAAATGTCTATTACCAATAAATTAAAGAAAAAAGTAAAAAAAGATCAATTAGTACAACATTACATTGAAAATGTTGTTGAAGAATTATCTTATATATTATCTTTTTTTAGTGAACAAAATATAAAAGAACTAAACTATATTATAAAGCAAGGAGAATATTTAGAAATTAAAGTTAAGGGAAACTGTCTTTTATCAATTAAAATGCTTAATAATCTAAGATTATTTAAAATAGGTTTCGTTAACTATGATAAAAAAACCGATATATTAAAGATACATATTCCTAAAACAACTGTTAATATATTAAAAAATATTTTTGTTTCAAAAGATATTACTACCGAAAGAAGAGAAATAAACAAAATTTTCAAACATATTATGAGTTTAATTGAAGCTTATGGCATTATAGAAGAAAGAAAACTTCATGATCTTTATGAAGAAGTATATGGATATATTGATTATTTAGAGTTTCAAACAATTATATTTATGAAAAGCTTAACTGAAAATTTAGAACATATTTTTATTGAAGAAACAAGATATTGGGGAATCGTTAGTAGTGAAGACGCTATTGCCATGATTAATGATTCTGAATATATTGAAAGTGATTATTATATGTATTCAAAATCCGACTTATTAAAATTACATAATGATAATTATTTAAATGATTACCATAGTTATAAAAAATTAAAGAAATTCATTTTCGATAGTTGGGACATTAAAAAAAGTGAATATGAAGGTTTCTTTATCCAATTTGTAATGGAATATATAAGTCTATACCAAACAAATGAGGTGCAGGCTAGAAGCAACCTTTTAAAACAAATAAATGATTATTTACCTGCCCCAGCTGATGTTATTTCTGAGTTAATAGCATTAATAGATGATATAAAATATGATTATCCTTGTTGGAAATTAAAAGGAAATAAATTAAAAAGAACAAAAAAAACCCAAGTAAAATCAGACAAAATAAACAGAAATGATAAATGCCCTTGTAGTAGTGGTAAAAAATATAAACATTGTTGTGGTAAGTAAAACAAACATTAAAGAATTATATTAGTCATACAATTAATATGTTTAAAATATTTAAAATATTAATTGGTATTAATCTAATAAGTTATTCTTTAATGTTTTTTATTATGTACTTAAATCTTTTTACTTTAGGTTATGGTTTAGGTTATTATTTAGTTCAAATATTTACTCATTTTGAAACCTTATTAATTTTCCCTGGTATTTACTTTATTTGGAGTTCTTTTAATAAAAATTAAAAAAATCACGGGTTGAAAATCGGAAAAGTCACGGGTTGAAAACTCTAAAAATCACGGGTTAGGGCTTGTATAATTAACTAACTAGTTGTATAATTATATGGAGAGGAGAGTTTTAATGTGGATAAAAATTTATATAAACCAAGAATAATCGATGAACAAATCAAAAAATATTTAAAAATATTTGGAGCAATTTGTATTGAAGGACCTAAATGGTGCGGAAAAACCTGGACATCTAATTTTCATTCAAAAAGTATAATTATGCTAGGGGATCCGGCTGGAAATTTTCAAAATAAAAAATTAGCAGAAACTTCACCAGAAATAGTATTAGAAGGCGAAAGTCCTAGATTAATTGATGAATGGCAAGAAGTACCAAGATTATGGGATGCTGTTAGAAATAAAGTTGATAGTGGCGCTGAAAAAGGCAGATACATTTTAACTGGGTCAGCAACTCCTAATAGAAAAGGAATTTTGCATAGTGGCGCTGGAAGAATTGGTAAACTAAGAATGCGACCAATGTCACTTTATGAATCAGGTGATTCATCAGGAGACGTTTCTTTAAAAGAGCTTAGTGAAGGTAAATTTGTTTCTAAAATGACAGGAGATGTAAATTTAAAGAAAATAATTGAATTTATTATTAGAGGAGGGTGGCCAGGAAATCTCAATACCCCTTTAGAAATTGCATCTGTATTACCTACAGAATATTTAAAAGCTATTATTGATAATGATGCATCGCAAATAGATGGAACTAATAGGAATGTTAGAAAAATGAATTTACTTCTTAGATCTCTTGCTCGTAATGAAAGTACTACCGCTTCTAATAAAACTTTAAAAAATGATATTAAAGAAATAGATAACGAAGATATTGATATTGACACAGTTTCTTCATATTTAGATGTCTTTGATCGTTTATTTTTACTTGATAATCAGCTTCCTTTTTCTAGTAATATTAGATCATCTGTAGCAATTAAGCAATCAGAAAAAAGACATTTTTCTGATCCGTCTTTAGCAAGCGCACTACTTAAAGCAACTCCAGAAAAACTATTAAATGATTTAAATACTTTAGGATTTTTATTCGAAGCTTTATGTGAAAGAGATTTAAAAATCTATGCAGAGTCAATGAATGCGAATGTATACCATTACCAAGATTATAAAAACAGAGAAATTGATGCAGTAATTGAGTTAGAAGATGGTACTTGGATAGCTATTGAAATTAAATTAGGGGCTAATCAAATAGATGAGGCTGCTGCAAAATTATTAAATATAAATCTAGAAATCGAAAATGAAAATGGTAAAACACCCAAAATGTTATGCATAATATGTGGGCTTTCTAATGCCGCCTATCAAAGAGAAGATGGGGTTTATGTTATACCGATTACAGCCTTAAAAAACTAATAATTAGTAAAACACGACCAACTTTTGTGTTGAAAAGTG
>JAQVWT010000042.1 GCA_028709545.1 Bacilli bacterium | reverse complement strand
TTTCTATTTCTTTTTTTACTACTTTCATTAAAATCATTCCTTTCCTTTAAACATTAAAAAAAACCAACTTTTACAAGTTGATTTAACTTTAAAGGCGAATAATTTCGCCGATTTTACCTTATGGAGCCGACGTTGTAGTTATTTACAACTCTTGCTAAAGTGATTGATAAATATCAATTACATTTATATTTTAACATATAATCATTGTTATTTGCTACCAAAATTTTAATTATTTCATTATTTCTATATATTCCTTGAGTATTATTTTTTCAAATTCATCAAATTCCGAAATTTCATCAATCGCCAAAATTGAAATATTCCCGCCTAGTTTTTCTATTTTGTCTATAAGTTGTTTTGGAAAGCCGTAATCATAAAATTCAATTAGATTTTCATCAATAAAATTATTTTCAACTTTTTCTAATATTAAGTCGATTGAAAAGTCATCATCATTATTAAAATTAATGTTTTCTTTATTTATATAATATTTAAATATGTTTATAAAAAAATTAATATAGTATGGAATTTTGTACTCGATAATATCAGATATAAATCTAAAAGTCTTTTCATATAACTTTGAATCATCAAAATTTCCATGTTTATCATAATAATCCTTAATCCAGGTATTAGTATAATCAACAAAATTATTTGTCATCTCAACTTTCTTTTTTTCGATAAACCTTTTATTTGACAATAATACCTTTTTAATATTATCATTTTTATGAATTTTATATAATTCTGCCCACAAAAATTTGCCATCTTTTGTAAATGGCGAAACATAATTGAAGCCATAAGTATCCTTTAAAATAGTTATTTCTTTTAGGATGTTAAAAATTTTAGTTATGCTCATTATAAAATTATCACTATTATCATCGGCGATATTGCCAACTATATCTTTAATTTCATCAATATTTGAATGGTTTTTAAAATAATCGTACAATATAGCTTTCCAAGTATTTGGTACAACAATAGCAATTTTTGAAAGTTCTTCATAATTAAAGTTATTATTATTTAAAACTTCAACCACCTTATTTTTTCTCTCAATTTCAAATGGATTTAAATACTCGTTGTCCATCATCTCTAATTCGTAATCACTTCTTTTATTTAAAGTTAGGTTTAATTTATAATTTGGATTTACTAATTTAACTCCTTTATCTTTACTTGAAATTACTTTTTTATATGGTTCATTATTAAGAAAATAAACATTACCTAAAAAATTCTTTCCAAACCTTCCTGCACGTCCAACTATGTTTAATAGAGATAAATCATTTAATTTTTTATTTCCACCAGTACTTCCACTAGCAATTATTATGTTTTTGGCTGAAGAATTCACACCTTCAACAAAAGCAGTAGTAACGATTAATGTTTTTATAATACCTTGTTCAAATAATGTAATCAGTTCTCTTTTGATATAACGAGGAATTGATGAAACATAGATACCTACACCCATTTTTAATGTAGAAATGACATACCATTCATCTATCCCATCAACTATATAATTATTCTCTAGGTGGCTTAAAAATTTGATATATCTTTCGTTATTTTTCAAACAAGGCAGGTCAATATTTTTATTTTTTATTTCTTCAACGATTTTAATTCCCATAAGAGGATAACTTATATAAATTATATTTTGCTCATTTTTAATTTGATTTATTATAAGGGAGGTTTTATTTTGAATATTGTTATAATCAGAACTCTTGATATTTGATATTCCAAATGTCAATTTAAATTTTGATACATTTGTTAAATCTATATAATTATGAGATACATATTTGATATTCTTGTTTTCATCATAAACTGAATATTTATTTAAATATTTCAACATTGATTCATCTTTTTCGTAAGTGTAAGGTGAAAGCATTATTGTTTTTTTGTCGTTTTTGCCTAGTATTTCTAAAACTTTTCTAAATTTCACTTCTCTAAAGTCTGATACATCATCTTTACTTTTGCTACTTGCATTTGTAATATTTAATTCAGTGTTTAAATCATCCTCCGAAGTATTTTCAGTATCAATTTTGTATGTTTCATCCATAATTAATAGATCTACATCTGAAATGCCTCTATATTCATAATAAGTTAAAAATCGCTCTGGTGTTAAAATTCTAATAACTCTTCCATGCTGTTTTCCTATGTTTACTGTTACATTATATTTATCTTCAATATCTTTATTTATTTTTAATAATTTAATATAGAGTTCTTCAATCAATGAATGTGTTGGTACAACAAAAAATATAGTATTAAACTTTTGATAATTCTGATAAATATATTCTATTAAAATGCTGGTCTTCCCAAAAGAAGTAGGAGCAGAGATTAATATTTTATCTTCTTCCTCTATTTTTTCAATTAATGACAATTGCCCATAATTCAAGTGTTTTAAATATTTCCCTTTATAACTGTTTAATCTTAAAAAATCGCTGTCGTTTGTAAACATCTTCTCAAAGTATTCGCTATAATTATTTGAAATATACCCATACAACTGAAAGTTTTCAATTAACATATTAATCAAATCATTGTAGACATTATTTTCATTAATCTCTAATAATTCGCACAAGAGGTCTATGGCATTATTAATGTCGTTGTTAATGGTAAATGAGTTTATTTTTCTTAAAATTTCACTTCTTTTCATGTCCATGCCTCCATCACATTCTTAAGATCCATAGACGAATTAAAAGTAGGAATAAATACTATTTCGATATTATAATTCAATATGCCTGTAGCACCAATTTTTTCATTAAATGAATTAATTATATTATTTATTCTTGTTTCGTATTTTAATACATCTCTTTCCTCGTTTTTGAAAATAGCGAAAAATACAAACCTTATTGAATATCCGAGAATATTTATTGCTTCAATAAATGACTTATCTTCATCTTCTACTAAATCATTAATGGAATTTATTTTATTATTTATTTCTAAATTTCGTTCTGGATTTAATTCAGCTTGCTTTTGTAAAACAATATTCATATAAGTATTAATATAGTCTAAATCTACATGTTCCGTATCCGATATTAATCCAGTAGATACAGCCGATGTTGTTTTTAAAAATTTAGCCTCTGATAATACAATTTCAAGAGAATTACCAACAAGACTACAAGTAACATTATCTATTCCTTTATTTTCATTATTACCACTTTCATAAGTCCTTTTTGAGATATATGCAATAAATCTTTCGTTTTGGCAAACATTCCTTAAATAAAAATCATTGAATAGTTCTCCATATAAACCATTAATCTTAGTTGCTCTTTGCGGAAGAATTATATTTTTTCTAATTTTTTTGCTTTTTTCTACTAAATAATTCGCTATAATATTGTTGTTTTCAGGGATTTTTAGGTTATCTATTGTATCGTAGTTTTTTATATAAAATATCAGATATTCCTGAAAAATCTTTTTAAAATTTTTTAATTCTTGTTCTGTTGTAAAGTCATACAAATACATTTTTGCAGTTGTATTATTTTCCAACATTTTTTCGTTAATAAAGACAAGTGGGGAACAAACATGATTATAATAGTTCTTTAATATTTCTTGATTGGTCATTTTATTCCTCCTTCAAAAATAGTGATTTCGACATAAATATTATATCATTTTTTCGTTTTTTATTTAATCATTTTTCAATTTTTGTACTGTATTTTAGTCGAAAATCAAGTTCTAAATTAAAAAAAGAGATTTCAACAAAGTGGTTTAATTCTCTATCAAAAGGCTTTAAAAAATGATATACTTATGTTAAGAAAAAATTATATAAGGAGGTTCACTTATGAACAAGAGAAAATGTATTGAATTATTTGCTGGTGCAGGTGGACTTGCTTTAGGATTAGAAAAGTCAGGATTTGAGGCAATCGGATTAGTAGAATTTGATAAAAAAGCATGTGAAACATTAAGATTAAACAGACCAAAATGGAATGTTATTGAAGAAGATATTATTGAAATTTCTAAAAGGGATTTAAAAAAGGAATTCAATTTAAAATTAGGAGAGTTAGACTTATTGTCTGGAGGTTATCCTTGTCAATCATTTAGTTATGCTGGAAAAAAACTAGGGTTAGATGATCTTCGCGGAAGTATGTTTTATTATTATGCAGAATTTATAAGACAACTTGAACCTAAAATGTTTCTTGCTGAAAATGTTAAAGGTTTAACTACTCATGATAAAGGTAAAACAATTCAAACCATGATTGATGTATTTAAAGATCTTGGTTATCAAGTAGAATGGGAAGTCTTAAATGCTTGGGATTATGGTGTAGCCGAAAAAAGACAACGTGTTGCAATTATTGGAATTAGAAATGATTTGAAAGATAGTATTAATTTTAAATATCCTACTCCACACGAATACAAACCGGTTTTAAGAGATGCATTAAAGGATGTCCCAGAATCTGTTGGTGCTAAATATCCAGAAAGCAAAAAGAAAGTTTTTGACTTAGTTCCTGCCGGAGGATATTGGAAAAACTTACCAGATGATATTGCTAGAGAGTATATGAAAACTTGTTATTATATGGGTGGAGGAAGAACTGGAATTGCTAGAAAAATATCTTGGGATGAACCTTGTTTAACTCTAACTTGTTCACCTATGATGAAACAGACTGACCGATGTCACCCAGACGAAAGTAGGCCTTTTACTACTAGAGAATATGCAAGAATACAATCATTTCCAGATGATTGGCAATTTGCAGGAAAGATGAACGATATTTACAAACAAATTGGAAATGCTGTCCCAGTAGAACTAGCTAAATGCATAGGAGAATCAATAATGAATGCTTTAAATGGAGGTGAAGTATAATGAATTGGAGTTTAGATTTTGTAAGTAGAGAAGATTTTAAAAATCATGTTGCAAACACTATTAAAACTTATGATAATACACTTAATGCAATTGATTTAAAAACGTTCAATAGTAATATTATAGATCCAATAAAATTAACTTTTGATAGCAAAGTTTACAATAAAGACTTAGAAGAAGTTATAGAAAATGAATTAGTAAGACAACGTGATAAGACAAATACTAATGCAATAGGATATTTTCACCAAAATTTATTTAAATACATTAAAAATTGTGAAGTTCCAGATATTGGATTTGATGTCGTTTATACCAGAAATGATGGTACTAAAGTTTATGTTGAAATGAAAAATAAACATAATACTATGAATTCATCAGCATCTCAAAAAACGTATTTAAAAATGACTATGCAATTATTGGATGAAGATAACTGTGATTGTTACCTAGTTGAAATAATTGCAAAGAAAAGCCAAAATATTATATGGAGTATTTCATTAGACTATCAAAAAACTACAAACGAGAATATTCGCAGGGTTTCTATTGATAAGTTTTATGAAGAAGTTACTGGTAATAGAAATGCTTTCTACCTTATATGTAAAGAATTACCTTCTATAATAGATGAAATAATTAATGAAAATGAGGAATTAAGTGTAGATGAAGATACTGTAATAAAAGAGTTAAAAGAAAAAAATCCGGACATTTTAAAATCGTTATATATTCTGGCTTTTAGTACTTATGAGGGGTTTAAAGAAGAATGAGAGTAATAACTTTAAAGTAACCGTGGGCTACTTTAGTTGCTGAGGGCTTCAAAAAATATGAATTTAGAAAAATGAATTATTCATATAGAGGTAAAATTTTAATTCACGCTGGTAAAGGAATAGATAAAGACGCAATGCAAAAAGTAATACTATATAATCTTGAATTTCCTCAATCAAAGATAATTGCTGAAGTAGAAATTGAGAACTGTATTAAAATAGATGATGAATTTAATAATTTAATCAACAATCAAAATTCTCCAATATATGGCTACAAAAACAGAAATGGCTATGCGTGGAAATTGAAAGTTGTTAGAAAAATCAATACTAATAAATTCTTTTTAGGAAAACAAGGAATTTGGTATATTAATGATGAAATATAAAAAGATGATAAATAGTTTACAACTCAAAATCATCTTTTTCTTTTGACTTTTCATTTTTATAATCTTCTTCAAAATTATTATAATCTTTTTTCTTGGTAAAAGGTTTAAAGGATTTAATTTCTTTTGATTTTTCATCTGGATCATATTGTTGTTTAAAAAACTTTAAATCAATGTAAGTACCACTAAATAATCTATCAAGTATGTCTTTGATTATTTGTGGTAATATATTAAACGTTTTCTTTAGTTTATCGACTAAATAATCAGTTTTTTCTTTTAAACTTTCGTATTGTTGCTCATATTGATAATGCATTGATTTTTCAAATTCTAAATCCTTTTTCAATTCTTCGTTCTCTTTAATTAGAGTTGCCTTACTCTTTAAAGCAATTTTATTATTATATTTTTTTTTATCGGCAATTTCAGTTTCAATAATAGTTTTTTGTTCTTCTTGTTTTTCAATAACTTTAGTATTAGATAATTTAACTTCTTCAAGCTCTTTAATTTCTTTTTTAAGAGTTTTTTCTTCTTGCTTATAGCTTTCCATTTCAGAAGTAGGAATATCTTGATTTTTACCTTTTTTCTTTTTCTTTAATGATAAATCAATAGAATATACTTCGTTAAATTTTTCAATACAATTTATTCTCATTTTATCTTGAATAACTTTTAAAGAGTCTTTAGTAAATATAGCAGACTTACCAACTTGAATTGCCATACCATTTTTATTACAAGTTTTAAAAGGAACACCAACTATATGTAAGTGTGGTGAATGTTCATCAAAATGAGATACTGCACTAGCTACTTTAAAATTAGGAACAATTTTCTCTAAATAATCAATTTGTTCTTTAAAAACTTCATTCATTCGGAGTTTCATTGGTTTCTTTTTTTCTTCCCAATATTCCATATCTCCAAGTTCAATAATTATTTCACAAGCAAGATCAGTTTTATCATTATTAGAAATATGAGTAAAATAATCATTTATTTTTCTATCACTTCTAGTTTGTTTATCATTATATTTAATTCGTGATTCTTCAAACAAATCTAAATATAAATCCTTAACATCTTTAATTAAATCTTTAGTTCCTTTTAAAACATAAATCTCATCTTGATTCTTCTCATACATTCTATAATTATGATTATATACTTTAGATAATAGTTTAACAGTTTGTATTCCATTATTATTAAATGATGTAGTTCCACTAGGATTAGTTTTAGCTACTTGCCTTGCTTTTTTCGTTTTATTTTTATCATTTCCTAAATGAAATGAATATGCTAATTCTTCCATATAATACCACACTCCTTTAAATACTATTTTGTAGAGCTTTAGCTCTTGTCAAAATCTATAACCCCCTATATATTTTGACACGTTGTATCAAAATATGGTGGCTCTTGCAGAGGACTTATCAATACTTTGTAATAAAACTGTGTACCACACACTTTTAAAACTTCGTATTGTATTGATGAAAATGTAATGCTTTTTTGCATTAATTTTCTTGATTTTTTCCAGTCACTTTCATTGGCATGGCCAACAAAACGTGATTGGAGTAGTGTAACTTTTTTACAAAAAAGTTAGCAAAAAATTTCTTCTTCGGTAGGTAACGGCAAAAGCAAAATATGATTTTGTTTTGATATGTTTCCATTTTATTTTTCGTTCATATTAGTCAATGATATAGATAAACAACTTCGTTGCCATTGACTAATATTTCACTTTATTAAATCATTTATATCAGCTGGAATACTATCAAATAATTCTAAATAATTATGATTTCGTATTCCATTATCATCACTACTGACATATAAAGTAGCCATTCCTATTTCTTCTTTATCAGAAGTTCTTGGCTCGGTAGGGAACATTCTTACAATAGATGTATCTTTAAAAAATGGATAATCATATTCGCCTGTTATTTGATTAAACATTCCCTTATAAAATGAAACTTCATAATAATCATTTAATCTATATAAATGTTCCATTACATTTTTTATCGGCTGATATTCACTATATCTTACTTTAGTTCTTATTGCTCCAATTTGCATATCTATTTTGCTATCTATCAATCCATTATCAAATAACTCTTTATATTCTTTGAAAAATGTACTTCTAAAATTAACTTTTTCAACTTGATAAGAATTATTTCTACCAACTTTTAAAGATATATCATCAATATAATTCATAATAATTTTGGCTTGTTGTTCACGTTCTAAATCTTTCCAAGTTTCTACCCATTCGTTAAATAAAAAAGGCAATTTAATTCTGTTGATAAAATCAATATCACGTTTAATTAAAATATCTTCTTTAGTAAAAGTAAGTTCTTTTACTTGTTCATTTTCAATTAGTTTAGATTTTAAATTGTTGATATTGTCTTCAATAATAATTCGTTCCTTATCATATTCTTCTAATTCAAATGAGCCATTTATATATGCTTTTTTAATTCGTTCTAATTTAGATTGCTGATTAATAATTTCTTTTTGATATTCTTCTTTAGGATTTTGAATTTTACTTTTTAACACAGGCAAGAAAAACTCATTAACAACTGCGTCATATTCAAAAATATCATTTAGTAAATAGATAATAGATTGTTCAATACTTTCTTCTTTAATATTCTTTTTACAATCAGTACAATAGTAATAATAGTATTCAAGTCCATTTTTCTTTTTAGTAGCTTTACCACCTAAAATACGATTACATTTAGGACATTTTAATTTTTGCAAGAATAGATACGTTAATGTTCTTTGGTAACTTCTAGAATTAATCTTCTTTTGAACTTGGCAATTTTCCCACATTTCTTTACTAACTATTGGCTCAACAACATTTTCATAATAGATTGGATTCTTCCCACGTTTTCCGTGAACATAATCACCTTTATAAACTTCATTTTCAAGCATAGCTTTAATAGTGGAATCATTCCAATTAGTTTTATTATTTACTTGTTCCTCGTTAAAGATATTTTTAATTTTTTGATATGAATTACCTTCAAAATATAATTGATACATTCTGATAATTATATCTTTAGTTAATGGGTCGGGAACAAGTTTCTTATTATCTCTTTTAAATCCAAGTGGTGTTTGGCTTGGAATATTGCCGACCTTAATTGCACCCGCTAATCCTACTTTAGTTCTTTCTGATGTCCTTTCAATTTCATTTTGGCTTACACTCATTAAAAGTCTAGTTACTAATTTACTATTAGCACTTGTTGTGCTTATTTCATCACAAGCACAATCTATATAACAGTCATTTTCTTCTAAAAACTTCATAAGATTTTCCCAATCATAAACACTACGAGTAACTCTATCAAGCTTCATAGCAACCATAGTATTAACTTTTTTAGCTTTCATATCTTCTAGTAGTTCATTAAATGCAGGTCTAGATTCAATGTTTTTAGCTGATATACCAGCATCTTCATAAAACTTGTATATTTCATACCCCTTATACTTACAAAGTGCTTCTAAACGTTCTTTTTGCTCTGGTAAACTAAATCCTTCTCTTACTTGGTCAGTTGTACTGACACGAATATAGATTCCTGCTATCTTTTTCTCATTATTCATTTTTATCAATCCCTTCTAATTTAGAAAAAAAGAGGCGACAACAACACATTAAAATATGTCATTGACACCTCTAAAATTATTAGATAATAAATTAAATATTGGCTCTGCTATCTTCAAAAGGTACTTTATCATATAATCATAACCCCCTTATGATTAGAGATAATACTGCTTTCTCTTGATTAGTTATAATAGACTATTTTCGTAAAAAGTCAATATTTTTGGTATCAATTTCTTTATTTTGTGGCTATTTCAGGCATTTTTATATAGTTTTCTAAATCTTTTATCAGTATTTTATTGTTTAAGTTCTCAATATAGATTTCTTCATTACTATTAAAGAATAAATAGGTTTTTCCTTTTATGATAACTCGGTGTGGTTCATAATATATAAGATTTGTTTTTTCTATTTGTCTTAAATTACCATTAAAATATTTAGGAGTAGTATTAGTAAAACTACATATAAAATCTATTTTCTTTTTTATAGATTCATCAATATTGATTTCTTGTTTTATTATATTTACCACATTATCACCACCTTCCAAGCACAAAAAAATCAATCCATTTCTGAATTGATATTTATCTTAATGTCCGAAAAGTTCGAACAGATTTAACACTGGAGCAAGTGACCAGAATCGAACTGGCATTATCTCGTTGGCAACGAGGAGTAATAACCATTATACTACACCTGCAACTAATAATAGTCTATCAAATATATATAATTTTAACAAGAAAAAAATGCA